>CBFDBS010000023.1:0-14309 GCA_965603105.1 uncultured bacterium | reverse complement strand
TGCTTTTATTGAACGATAGGGGAAGCGGCAGGATTCATGGGATTGATGCGCGCGGCCAAAGAAAAAAGAAAAGGGTAATTTGTCTTTAAATGCAAGGTGTACTGGAGCCATTGCCCGGTCAGTTGAGAATAGGCACGTTTCAAATCCCCGGCCAAATGCAAGTAATCCGATTCTGGAAGACTGTCCAATTCATCCCCCCGGAAAGACAGCTCCTCTGTTAAATGGGTCACCGCCCACAACAGGTCGGTGAATTTGGAGTGTTCGGATAGATTGGGATTTTCAAGCATCCTCAATAAATCGGAGCGTTTCCCGATCAGATAGTCCCGAAGCTCTTTCAAACTTTCAACATTCAGCGTGATCTTATAAGCGAATTGATGGGCGGTCGCAATCGCTTTGCCGAAATCGTTTTTGTTCCATTTTGGATCTATTTCACAGGCCTTCTCGAGTTCCTCGGAGTTTTCCACGAAAACGTTGAGGCGTTTCAAGAGGCCGAGTCCTGCATCGCTGAAGAATGCGCCGATGACCATGTTCATTTTGTGCTTCATCGCTTTCTTGTCTCGTCTTGTCAGTAAACGCTCAATGAGCAGAATGACCAGCAGAACATCCAGAAATAAGAAACCCAGATCTCCGAGCAAATAGATAAAAATATGGTGGGAATCTTTAAAGATGAGAAAATGGAGTGTATAGGCTAAAGCCGACGCGGCCAGCAGACTGACCGTTGTGAAAAAGGTCCAATTGAATATTTTTTTCATCACTCTCCATCCTCCTTTTTGACGGTCATCAAACATGTATTGTACACAAAACAGTTTCAGCCGCAAAGACGAGATGTGATATAATACCAAATTCATCCGACATCGACGAAGGAAAGGAGATCAATATGCCCTCCATCGAAGTCAAAGGCCGGACAATCGAGCTCAATGAAGAAGGATTCCTGACCAATCCTGAAGAATGGGACGAGGATGTGGCTCAAACATTGGCCAAGCAAGAAGAAAGTATAGAGAGCATGTCCGATGAGCACTGGTCTGTGGTCAACTACATCAGGGGATACTACGTAGAAAAAAAAATAGCTCCCATGGTTCGAAAAGTCTGTAAGAATACAGGATTTCCGCTCAGACATATATTCGAGCTCTTCCCATCGGGCCCTGCCAAGGGCGCCTGCAAGGTCGCCGGACTCCCCAAACCGGACGGCTGCGTCTGATCTTGCTCTCCGCCATACGGACATCGATTGGCTAAAAAACCCAGTGAGGAAGTCCATATCATGGGATTGGTCAATTGAGCTGATTCACTTCTATTTAGATTTAAAAAAAAGTGTTTGCTGTCGATACATGAGTATATTTATAATATTGCTCTATTCAATAAAGGATATCGGAATGAAAATATATGAAAGTGTTCTGGAGCTTATCGGCCACACACCGCTTGTGCATTTGAGCCGAATAAAAAAGGATTTGAAGTCCACTATCCTAGGCAAATTGGAGTACTACAACCCCAGCGGCAGCGTTAAAGACCGCATCGCGCTGTCGATGATCGAAGAAGCGGAGCGCCGGGGAATCATCAAACCGGGGGATAACATTGTCGAACCCACCAGCGGAAACACAGGGACAAGCCTGGCTATGGTCTGTGCCTTGAAAGGGTACCACATGATTGCCGTCATGCCGGAACAGATGAGTCGGGAGAGAAAGGATATGATGAGAGCCTTCGGGGCTGAATTGGCACTTGTCCCCAGCCAGGAGGGAGGGGCTGAAGCGGGCACTTTCACCAAGGAAGATATCGAAGCCACGATGGCCAAGGCGGAGGCTCTGGCTTCACTCCCCAATCACTTCATGCCCAATCAATTCTCCAATCCTGCCAACACTCTGGCCCATAGGAAAACGACAGCAGAGGAAATTTGGGAAGCCACTGGGGGACAGGTCGATGTTTTCGTGGCCGGCGTAGGAACATCGGGAACCGCCATGGGCGTCAGTCTTGGACTCAAGGATAAAAATCCATCCGTTAAAATATATGTTGTGGAACCTGCCAATTCAGCCGTTATTTTGGGAGAAAAGTCTGGATATCATAGAATCCAGGGGATCGGCGAAGGTTTCGTGCCCGAACTCCTCAAGCATGAAAATTATGATGGTGTCATCAAGGTCACGGATGCCGAGGCGAAAGCGACCGCCTGCCGCCTTTCGCGGTTGGAAGGCATTTTCGCCGGATACTCTGCTGGAGCCAACGTCTTCGCCAGTCTCAAGGCGGCTGAGGCGCTCGGTGAGAACAAAATGATTGTCACAGTCATCCCTGACTCCGGAATGAAATACCTCAGTACCGAACTTTTTCATCGCAGCCCCGAAGTCTGCACGATCCACTGTTGTACGCTTGAAAATCCGGACGCCCGCACAGAATGTGTCAAAGGGAATCCGGGCTGCTGTGTTCTCGAACCGTGTCGATAATTTCGATTATTTCTTTTGAGACTGGGCGATTTCTCTAACAGCGGCTATGGCTGTTTTTATGTGCTCTTCTGTGTTGAAAGGGCCGATTCCAAACCGAACAGCACCGTGAATGTCCGCTGTCCCGAGCTGTTCATGAACAAGAGGGGCGCAGTGCAGGCCTGTACGGCAGGCGATGTTGTAGTCAACATCCAGGATTGTGCCGGTATTGAGGGCCTCCATTCCATCGATGTTGAAGAGCAAAACTCCGATATGGTCAGTCAAATCCTGTTGACAATACAACTTCACGCCGTCGATTTCTTGAAGACCGTCACGAAGCAGAGCCGTCAGTCTCATCTCCTGCACATGTATGTCATCGACGCCTTTTTTTTGAAGCCATTTGAGTCCGGCATGAAGACCTGCGACTCCGACGGAGTTTAAAGTGCCATATTCCAACCTGTAAGGGTATTCTTCAAGATGGGTTTTGACCGCCGATCTGACACCTGTTCCTCCTGCCCTGGTGTGTCTTATGTCAATTCCTTCCCGCACATAGAGTCCTCCGATTCCTGTGGGCCCGAACAGGGATTTATGACCGGTGAAGGCAATGATATCGAGATTTTGCGCTTCCAGATCGATCGGAATTTTTCCGGCCGATTGAGAGGCATCGATGGCGAAGGGAATATTCCTTTCCCGGCAGAGTCTTCCTATCTCTCTCAAGGGCTGAATCGTGCCTATCACATTGGATGCATGGTTGACGACCACCAGTTTGGTATTGCTTTTGAATGTCTTGAGGAAGTCATCCGGATCGACGAATCCCCGGCTGTCAAAGGAAAGATGATCCACCTCGACGCCGTTGAACTTATAAAGATGGTAGAGGGGCCTGAGCACCGAGTTGTGCTCGATTGTGGTGGTGATGGCATGATCGCCCTCTTGAAGAAGTCCGAAGATGATGAGGTTAAGAGCATCCGTTGAGTTGTAGGAGAAACAGAGTCTGTTGGGATCGGTACCATTGAAAAAATCGGTGAGCATCTGCCGTGTGTCTTCGATGATTTCACCGGCTTCCATACACAGGTCGTATCCGGAGCGGCCGGGATTGACACCGAAATTTCGATAAAAATTGTCCATGAATTCGTAGACTTCGGCGGGCTTCGGGTAAGTCGTCGCTCCGTTGTCGAGATAAATCAATTCATTCATCAATGACCTCCGTAATCAGAGAAATGCCAAAATTATGAAAATACACGATAGACTTTATTTTATTTAAAATCAAGACGTTTTCAATAAAAAATTGACAGGAAAACGATACTTGGAATACAATGAATAACTTTAGGAGGATCTATGAGGAAATCGCTGGCTGCGATTGGTTGCCTGTTTCTACTGCTTGTTTCTTTTTCATTCATCCATGCGGCTGATGAAGATAAGTTGTATGAACTCGTGATCCGAAACGGCAAGATTTTCGATGGAACCGGAAGCCCTTGGTTTCTCGGCGACATCGCCATAAAGGATAAAAAAATAGTCAAAATCGGGCGCATCGAAACCCATTTGGCCCAAAGAATCCTCGATGCCCAAGGATTGATCGTTGCCCCCGGTTTTATCGATATCCACACACACTGTGACCGTGGGATCACGAGAGTGCCGACCGTCGATAACTACCTTCTTCAAGGAGTGACCACAGTCGTCGGAGGAAACTGCGGGGGGCACCCGTTTCCTCTAGCCGAGCTTTTTTCAACAATCGAAAAAAATGGTATATCTCCCAATTTCGCTTGTCTTATCGGACACAACACCATCCGCCGTGAAGTCATGGAATACAAAATGGAACCTCCCACAAACGAAGAAATGGAAATAATGAAAGCTCTTATCGACCAGGAAATGAAAGCGGGGGGTATCGGATTTTCTACAGGTCTTTCCTATTTGCCCGGAATTTATTCGAGATCGGAGGAATTGATCGAACTGGCCTCGGCAGTGGCTCCCTACGGAGGCATCTATGCCACCCATTTGAGGGACCAGGGGAAAAAAATCAGCGAGGCGATCGAAGAGGCCATCGAAGTCGGCAGGAAAAACGGAATTCCAGTCCAGATCAGCCATATCAAGCTGGCCGAAGACAGCGTCTGGGGGGAAATCGAGAGGATAACAGGCCCGGTTGAAAAGGCCCGCAGTGAAGGAGTCGAGGTCTGGCTAGATCAATACCCTTACACAGCCACCAGCTCCGGTTTCACCAGCAGCTTTCCCTCCTGGGTGTTTGAAGGGGGACGGGATAAATTTTTGGAAAGAATGAAGGATGGCAAGACCTATGCCGAGGTGAAAGTCTACGTCATCGAGCGGCGCTTGACTTCGACCAAGGGGATCGACAAGCTCAAAACCATCAATATTGCCAGTTCCTCCGGATTTAGCGGGTTTGAAGGAAAAAACCTCTATGACATCTTGATCGACCGGGGAATGGAGCCAACGGTTTCCAATGGAGCGGACCTCATCATTGAGATCGAAATAAACGGAGGGGCTCAAGGCGTTTTCTTCCAGATGAACGAAAACGATGTGGAAACGATCATGCGCCTTCCCTACAACATGGTTGGTTCGGATGGAGGAGTCCAGGTCTTGGACAGAGGAGTTCCTCACCCGAGAAATTACGGGACATTCCCTCGAGTTGTTTCCCACTATGTGAGAGACAAAGATGTTCTCTCTCTGGAGGAGGCGATACGGAAGATGACATCTCTGCCTGCTATGGCTTTTCGATTGAACAATCGGGGATTGATCAAAGAGGGTATGTATGCCGATTTAATCCTTTTTGACGGTAGATCTTTTCAAGATCAAGCGACTTTTTCCCAGCCTCACCAGTTCAGCCGAGGACTTTCTTATGTTGTCGTCAATGGAGAGGTTGTCGTCGAAAACAACCAGCATACCGGAAAACTTCCGGGAATGGTACTTTATGGGCCTGGAAAAGAAGTAGGGGAATAGTTTTATTTTTTACGGTTAATACCTATGCAGAAACTGCTTAAAGCGAAGACAAGCAAAGCGATCGAATTCCTTCTCGCTCGAGGGAATCTTCCTATCCTGTATTGGCTGAAAAAGGATATTCTGGAAGTTCCAATCGAGAGAGAGCAGAAAAACCTCCAGAAATTTGCGGCGCGTATAAGAATTCTGGAAAGCCAAAGGCCTAACGGCGGTTGGTGTAAAAAGAAATACGAAGGCCATCCCCGCTGGGAAAAAACTTATTACATCGTCGAGTCTCTCAGGAATGCCTTCCATCTTCACAATTTCGGCTGCACAAAAAAGGATGAGGGAATCAAGAAGCTGATCGATTTTCTTTTTTCCACTCAGACAAGAGAGGGCGATTTTAGGGGTGCTTATCTCAATGAATATGCGCCGACCTACCATTCACTGACTCTCGAAGTGCTGTGCAAGTTCGGGCTGGATGATGATCCGCGCACTGAAAAGGCATTCCGCTGGTTGATGCGCCACCGGCAGGATGACGGAGGTTGGGTGATCCCATACCGGACAATCGATAAGAAGGAGTTGCGCGATCGTTACACACTCAAAGCTCAACTGAAACTCAATCCGGTTAAACCGAACAAGTCCATGCCCTTTTCTCATCTGGTCACAGGAATGGTCATCCGATCCCTGTCTGCTTCTCCAACCTGGAGGACACACAAGAATACCAAAAAAGCGGGGGAGCTACTTCTGACCCGCATTTTCAAGCCGGATAAATACGAAGACAGACATTTGGCGGGTTATTGGGAAGAAATCACATACCCATTTTGGGCCACCGACATTTTGAGCACGCTCGATGCGCTGTCCAACATGGGATTTGATTTAGAGGATCCGAGAGTCCAACTTGCACTCAACTGGCTGCTCAAGAGACAGTCACCGGACGGATTCTGGAAATCAGGATTGAAAAAAGCCGTATTGGAAGATCATCTCTGGATCACTTTGGCCGTTATGCGGGTCTTAAAGAGATTCGGGTATTTCGAAATTTAATTGACGTATTCAACCGACTGGTTTTCCATCTGGGCTAGAATAACTAAAAGTCGAGATCTGGCTTGGCTGAAATCCTTGTTCAATATTTCACTCTCACCGGGGCAATCCTGCCCTAATGAAAGATTCCTGAAGGAACTGATGCCGATGAAACAGTTGCCGATATTCTGCAGGAGTTTTTTGAGTTCTTCGAGATGAAATTCTTGTTTGAGGAGTATCTTCTGGGATTCATAATAAAAGTGAGTGAAAACATTCGCCCATTCGGCGTTGTTTCCTTGTTTGAGCAGCTCAGCGAGATCGTTGAGAACAATGGCCAGTTCTTGGATTCTCCACTTTTCGATTTTCTGCATATCTCAACAATGATGGCAGAAAACTCTTAAAAAATCGAGTGATTTTTTCTAAAATAATCTCGGCTCGCTAACCTGGACTATTCACGAGTCAAGATTGCCTTAGCGGCGACGATGTGGCCTGTGAAGGCGTACTCCAGTACATCGAACAGGCTGCAAGGAAGCCGATGAGGTAAGATTGGCTCGCCTGGAAGGTAAATTTGGCCGAAATTTTCTTTTAAAAACGAGCGGAAAAAAATGAGCGATATGGAAACTCGTACGAAATATGTTATCTTTCATATTATGAAGAAAAAAAATGATGGGCTTAGGGCCAAATTTATGAATAGGTCAGGCTAGGGAGCGTATAAAGACTTTCAATTGGAAGTGAATTGAGAGTGAGTTGAAGACCATTGAAATATTTTTTGAGTTTGGGCAGCAATAGAGGGAGGAGAGAAGACCTTCTGTCCCGTGCTCGTAAGGGTTTGGTAGGGATTGGGGTGGACATTCTTCGTTCTTCATCCATTTATGAATCAGAGCCCGTCGACTACTTGGACCAGCCTTTGTTCTTGAATCAAGTGTTAGAGGTCAAGACACATCTTTTTCCCCTTGATTTACTTGATTCCGTCAAAGCCATTGAAGTCAAGCTCGGAAGAAGGGACTGCTTTCCCAAAGGGCCACGATTGATCGACATCGATATCCTTCTCAATGAAGACGAGATTTTTAAAAGCCCGAATCTGATTATTCCCCATCCGAGCCTGCACAAGAGAAAGTTCATTTTAACCGCTTTGAGAGAAATTTCTCCTGAAATTTTACACCCGGTTCTCAAAGTCACAGTCGACCAGCTCTGGCAATCAGTCGAAGACACTTTTATAGTGAAACTCTATTCACCTCGATACAAATCCTGACCATCAGGTTTATCCCCTTGAAAAAAAACGGCGGTTACGGAAGTGTGCTTGAGATGAAAAACTATCGGTTTGGTTATAAACGTTCAGAAAGCAAAGTTCGTATCAAGATTATAGGAATGCTATCGGTTTCGATTGTTGACTTTTTTAAAACTGTCCAATTGATTATAATATTAATCTTAATTGTAAATTTAAAGGATAAAACGAGGAAGGCTTTCAGCGGATATCGCAGAAAATGTTAAACAAAGCCTTAATAAAACGATTCATTGAAAAGCGCGAAATGACGTTTTAAGCCCTCCTCGACTAACGAGAGGAGAATCGTATGCGAAGGACTATCCCGGTTCTGATCTTTTTCCTTATGTTCTGCAGCGCCCCTTTGATTTTTTCGTCCAGTGCGGATTTGCGGGGCCGGACTTTGGACCAGAAGGGAGTGCCGATTCCAGGTGTCAAGATTGAAGTGGTCGACACCACTGCAGTCACCGAGAGCCTGAGCGACGGCATTTTTGTTCTTGAGAACATTTCTGAAGAAAAGGTCCTCCTCCTCTTCACTCATCCAGAATACCTGCCCCTGAGTTTGGAGGTTTTTCCCGGAAAAAAAGCGCAAGAAGTGTTTGATGTTTTTTTGACGCCCAAAAATCCAATCCTGATGACCATAAAAGAAGAGGTCACCGTCACAGCAGAGGCCGACTCCATTATCGATATCAATCTGCCTTCGCACCGGACGATTCTGCCCAGCAGCGTTCTCAATGAGCTGGGGACTTCAAATATCGCCGAGACGGTTGAAAAAGTGCCCGGAGTGGCCATGGTCGGGAAAGGGGGATATTCCATGTCTCCCGCCATCCGGGGCCTGGCTGAAAACAGAATCCTTCTCCTCGTCGATGGTGTGCGTATCACATCGGAAAGAAGAATTGGTGCCAACGCTTCCTTCATCCATCTCAACAATATCGATCACATCGAGATCAACAGAGGGCCTTATTCCGTCTTCCATGGTTCAGGAGCAGTGGGAGGAATCATCAACATCGTCACAAAATCTCCCGTTCCGGGGGATCCTCTGAAAGGAAAATTCAGCCTCAGCTACAACACGGTTAAAGAAGAAAGATCCGGATCCGCTCAGATGAGCGGCTCTTTGGGCAAATATGGATTCCTGATTGGAATCAATGGAAAAAAGGCCGAGGACTACATGTCTCCCTCGGGCATCATCGAGGAGTCGCAGTATTCAGACTACGATATGATGATGAAAATCAACAGGGAAGAGAAAAACTCGCGGTTTTATGCAACATTCTTTCATTATCAGGGGACAGACATTGGAAAACCCAGCCCAACCTCCCGCTTGAAGCCGAGGTGGTACCCGGATGAGACGAACACCCTGCTGACATTGGGCTACGGGGTGCACAACGCTCTCTTTATGGACAACATCAACGCCAGCGCCTATGTCATGCAATCCAGTTTGGAAACCCAGGGAGACAACCTGAACGACGATTTGAGTCTGAAAAAAAGAAACCTGGCTCTTATTGAAGGAACCAATTACGGCTTCAAAATAAGAGGGAACAAAAAATTGACCGAAAGCCACACATTCAGCATTGGACTCGATTATTTCGGCCGGAGCGGAGTCAAAGACTCCAACACGGGATGGCTGTTCGATCAAAATCAGAACATTACGGCCCAGACAGATGAAACTTCACTCCAGGATGCCCGACAGAACAATCTGGGGCTTTACGTCGATGATAAAATCGACGTCTCTAATGTTTTTTCTCTGAATCTGGGAATGAGGGCCGACCTTCTGGCGACGAGCAACCTGGAGCCTTCCGGGGAACGGATCTCGAGAAAAGACGAGTCTTTCACTGCCTATCTCGGTTCGGAATTTCATGTCGGCCCCCACCTGTCTCTTTTGGCGAATATCGGCCGGAGTTTTCGCTTCCCCACTACCAGCGAACTGTTCTATTCCGGTCTGTCGGGGAGGGGGACGGTCTTCGGAAATCCGGATCTCGAGCCTGAAAAAAGCTGGAATATCGATTTTGGTGTCCGGTATCTCCACGAACGCTTTTTTGCTTCCGTCTACGGATTCAGCAATTTTATCAGCGAGATGATCCAGAAGTATGAGGGGGAAGTCGATGAGGAGTTTTACTATCGCAATTTGATCCAGGGCCGGATATCGGGTCTCGAAGGCGAATTCTATGTGCTCCTAATGAAAAATGTTGAGCTGTTCGTAAACGGCCACTTGATCACTGGAAAAGAAAAGGATTCCTCTACTTCTCTCAACTACATTCCTCCATCCCGTCTGACTTTCTGGACCAAATTCTCGCTCGGAGATCTCTGGTTAGAACCCAAAATGGTTTTGGCTACTTCAGTGAAGAATCCCGGCCCTCTGGAAATGGCCATCGACGGCTACACCCTCTTCGATGCGATTGTCGGCTACAGAATCAGCGCTCATTTTACCCTGCTGGCCGTTCTTCAGAATCTGTTCAATGAAACATACCGCTTTTCCGCCGATGAGGCGGGCGTCGACGCTCAGGGACGTGCCTTCTTCTTCAGAATTGACTTCACTTTTTGATCTGCTCTCTCAATTCTTAACCTGAATGATGAATAAATTCTGCCTTGTCTACAAAGCTAGTTTCTGACAGAATAAACACAATGCTCTGGTGACAGATATAGAGTGGAGGATTATAATGGCGAAGATAAAAGTTTCGGTAGAACGGATAGATGGTTATTGCAATCTTCCCGTTAAAGTGGGGGACTGCTTCTTTGTCGAGAATTCCAAGCTTACTATCCCGTCCAATCAACATATTTGTATCTGGGCCCTCCAGAGCATGATGCCCGTCTTTCCCATCTATGCCGAAAAGGATTGTCTGAAGGAGGGGCACTGGGTGAAAAAAGTTAAACACTTCTCCTGTCCCGATCCCAAAGGACTGGTGCACTACCGGCTGGAAATGGTCGATTGAGTCCAAGGCAGGGAAATGATAACCGTTGACCAAACTCGCTGCACGGGATGCAGGCGGTGCGAGGTGGCCTGCGCTTTTTTCCGGACTGGAAGGATCAACAGACAGAAATCCAGAATCAAGGTGCTAAGCCTCTATGAGATCGGTGTAGATGGCCCTGTGCTCTGCCGTCAATGTCAGGAGCGCTTCTGTTTGAGCTGCCCGGAAAAGGCTTTGGTCATAGGAGAACTGGGACAGGTGATCGCCTCTCCCACGGTCTGCAACCTCTGCGGGGCCTGTGAAAGACTTTGCCCCATCGGAGCCATCGAGATTTTTCAGGATATTGTTTATGTCTGTGATCTCTGCGGCGGAGATCCGGAGTGTGTCAAAGCCTGCACTGAAGGAGCTATCACCTTCGATCCCAAACAGCGAAAAAATCCTTCGTTGCTTTCGATATCCAAACAAACAAAGGGAATGACCCCCAGCCAGAAACGGCACGCTTTCCATCAAAGCAAAGCAAAAACTGTGCGGAAAAAATGGAGAGAGCGGCATGCTTGAGTTCGGGTATGGAGGAAGAATCCTGAGGATTGACTTGACGAGAGGGGAGTTCCGGATCGAAGAACTGGATCCGGAATGGATAAAAAACGCTGTTGGCGGCCGGGCGGCCAACACCAAACGTCTGTATGAGGAATTGGATGTCAGATGCGGCTCCCTCGATCCGGAAAACATTCTGATCTTTGGTGTAGGGCCGCTGACAGGATCGCTGCTGCCGGCTTCGGCTTACTTCACCGTTTCGGCCAAGTCGCCTTTGACCGGCATTCTGGGAGACTCAGCTGCCGGAGGGCAATTCGCCGCAGAGATGAAAGCCACCGGATTCGATCAGATTATCATTTCAGGAAAGGCTCCGTCTTTCTGCTACCTCTATGTCACAGAAAAAAAGGCGGAGTTGATTGAATGCTCTGATTTAAAAGGCCGGAACATTGTGGATTCCACCGAAGCCATAAGAAGAGAGCAAAAAGACTTTGGCGTCCAGGTGGCAGCCGTTGGGCCTGCCGGTGAGAACTGCATCCTTTTCGCCTCCATTGTTTCCAGTGGAAACAGAGTCAACGGACGGACGGGGATGGGAGCAGTGATGGGTTCCAAAAACCTCAAAGCTGTGGCCGTCCGGGGAGCCCGTTCTCTGGAATTGGCGGACCCCCTCTCTTTCCTGGATCAGGTCAGAGGTATAGAAAAAGATATCCTCGATCACCCGGAATACAAAAAACGTTACACGATGGGGACAACTATGCTCATGTCCGATCTCAATGGAATCGGCATACTGCCTACCAAACATTTCCAGGAGGGGATTTGTGATTATCTGGATATGGTTTCGGGACAAAAACTGGCCGAAACCTATAAGGTGAAGAATAAATCCTGTTTCAATTGCCATCTCCACTGTTCGCGCTACTGTATCGTTCCCCATGGGGGAGAAGCCGAGGGTCCCGAATTCGAGACTCTGTGCAGTTTCACTTCAAGAATAGGGAATAGTGATCTTGTTTTTGCCCTGGAAATGAATGCCTATTTGAACCAGATGGGGATGGATTCTATTTCCACTTCGGAAGTGATCGGTTGGATCATGGAGTGCCAGGAGAGAGGTTTGATCCAACCCGAAGACCTGGGCGGTTTGAGCCTGAAATGGGGTGAGAAAGAAAAGATTCGAGAAGTCGTCCGGAAAATCGTTCACCGCGAGGGAGTCGGAGACAGACTGGCCGAGGGAGCGACAAAGGTGTCGAAAAGCTTCAGCCTGGAGGCCCAGCAACTGGTCATGCAGGTGAAGGGATTGGATATTATCTGTGGTGATCCGCGGGGCATCAAAGCATATGGACTGACCTATGCGGTCGCTTCCCGTGGGGCAGATCATCTGAGAGCCGAGCCCTATTTCGAGCTAACCAATCGATTCGAGGAAGCCCGGAAGAGGTTCGGGACCGAAAAAGCGGCCGACCGTCTGGCCGAAGAAGGCAAAGCTGCATTGGTTCGGTATTCAGAGCAGATCGCCCTGTTGACCGACTCACTCACGATGTGCAAAAACATCGGTCTCTGTATGGATGTCCTCAATTTTGAAAGGGCTGCGGATCTTTTGAGCAGTGGGACTGGAGTGGATTATTCTGGGGATTCTCTTCGACAGGCACTTGAAGAATCCATCGAGCTCGATCATAAACTCAGCCGCAAATTTGGCACAACCAGAGAAGAAGACACGCTGCCCCTCAGGTTTCAGAAAGAAGCGTTGAAGGAAGGACCGACAAAGGATTCTACGGTCGATATCAGAAAGATGGTCGAAGAATACTACGATCTTCATGGTTGGGACGACTAACAGTTGAAAAACAGGGAAACATTCACATCGGTATTCGGTCTTTTGATGACCATGATAGGTGCCGCCGTCGGCCTAGGTGCCGTTTGGCGTTTCCCGTATATGGCGGGTAAATTCGGAGGGGCTGCCTTTGTCCTCTTTTACATGGCCGTCGTCCTTTTTGTGGGAATACCCGCGCTGATGGTCGAGTGGACTCTCGGCCGTCATACCCGATTAGGAACGCTCGGCGCCTACCATAAAGCCGGGCTTCCGGGAGGAAAAGCGGCCGGTGCCTTTCTTTTTATCGTCGTTTTTTTTGCAACAGGCTACTACTCTAACGCTCTGGGCTGGGTGGGATTTCATGCCCTGGGGGAACTGTTCAAGGGTTTTCATCTGAATTTGAATCCCCAAGCCATCCTTCCTCCGCAGGAGGGTTTCAACCTCACCTCGTTTCTTCTGCAAATGGTGATGACCGGTTGTGTCATTTCAGCCTGCGGGATTGTGCTGTCCAAAGGAGTGCAAAGGGGAATCGAAAAGACGAGCAAAGTTATCGTCCCTCTTCTTTTTATCATTTTGACCGTTCTTATCATCCGCTCCACAACACTCAGCGGGGCTGCTGAGGGGATCAGATGGTATATCGGGGGGTTTCATTTTAAGGGACTCACTCCTTCGGTGATGGCAGCCGCTCTAGGAATGGCCTTTTTTTCGATGTCGCTGGGGGGAACATTTATGGTCACCTACGGATCCTATGTCCAGAATCGATCCCCTCTTATGCGGAATGCGCTCTTCACCGGATTGGGGGCATCCCTGGCAGGCATCCTGGCCGGATTCGCTATATTCCCCGCCGTGTTTTCTTTCGGGCTGGAACCCAGTTCAGGACCCAGTCTTATCTTTTCTACTTTGCCACAGACATTTTCGAAAATGCCGGCCGGATGGATTTTCGGAGTCCTCTTTTTTTCAGGTCTTTTCGGAGTCGCCTTTCTGTCGGCTATAGCCGCCTTTGAAGTTCTGGTCAGCAGTATGATGGACAGCAAGGCCTATTCCAGGAAAAAGGCCGTCTGGATAGCGTGTTCGATTGTCTATGTCTTAGCCCTTCCCCCGATGCTCAATCTCAAAATATTCGTGCCATGGGACCTCACTTTCGGCTCGGGAATGCAGGTTCTGGGATCGCTGATCGCTGTTTTGGCCACAACCTGGTTTATCAAAAGAGCAGCGGTCATTAGAGAGCTGTCCCACGGGAAAGCGAATAAAACAGTCACCCTTCTCTATTGGTGGATGAGGATCGCCGTTCCCGCCGCCATTCTGATCGTGGGCATCAATTGGATTCTGGAATCGCTTTTCCAGGTGAAACTTTTCGGCTAGAACTGCAGTGCCTCTTGGCTATCTGTCCAAGTGTGATAGACAAAATGAAAAGATTTGAGCTACGTTTCACTTACTTCGGATTTCTGCTGCCATGCCTCACCTCTTTTTTC
>CBFDBS010000022.1:0-14631 GCA_965603105.1 uncultured bacterium | reverse complement strand
TTGAACTGATGGGGATTCCCACTCCGGCAAGAATGTAGGCCTCAGTCCAAGTTTTTCGGTTTTCTTCCATTTTGTGTGGATAATAAACTGAAATGGCCTTGCTCCCTTCAGATTTTAAACGCCATTCCATTTATTTGACCCACACAAAATAGAAAAGGACCGATTTCAGGAGACTTTTTTGAGTTTTTGGCGGGCCAGGGAGACATACTTCGCTTGCTCGGAGGAAGAGCCGGTTTCTTCACCCGCAGCTCTGGTGAAAAATTCCACGGCTTTCTGTTCATCCCCGATGTTTTCATAGCAGAGGCCGATTTGATAGTACTCACGGGCAAAAGCGGGAAAAGCCGGCCTTCCGGTTCCTAAATTTTCCGGATAGGTCATGGCCTCTTCCAGATCCTCGATCGCCTCTCTGAAGCGGCCTTCTTTCATAAGGTCATCGGCTCTTGCATGGAGGGCCTGTCCAAACACCTGTCTGGCGCCTGTCCAGCCTTCCCAAGGGTGAAAACGGTTGTTTCTGAGGATGGCCAGGGCTTCTCCATACTGGGACGTATCCACAAAATACTTCGCCCGGCTCAACAGATAATTGAAATTCTCCCTGACAGATTCAGAAGCCTGTCGATACAGCCTGTCTCTTTCAGGGTGATTCTCCCTCTGGGCATAGATTTCATCGAGAGTCACAAAGAGGCGGTGATCTTCAGGAGCACAGAACAGGGCCTTTGTGTACATCGTTTCGGCTTTTTCCAAGTCCTGAAGTTTTTCCCGGTAAATTTCGCCTAAGTTTCGATAAAGGACTGAAAAGGAAGGATTGAGCTTGGCCGCATCCAAGAAGGAAGACAGTCCTTCTTCCCAGCGAAGCTTAGAGGTCAGCAGATTGCCAAGATAGTAGCTGGCTTTCCAGTCATCGGGATTGTACCGCAGGGCCAGCTTTAGCACTTTCTCTGATTCGATCCGGAAGGGAAAGACATAATCAGGACTCAAAGAGGCACCTTCCCTGAAAAACTTTTCGGCCTGACTCTTCTTGTCAAGCAGATGATAAAGATAGCCCAGGTAATAATGGACGAGAGGATACCTTTCCTCAGGCGAAAGTTCCAAATATTTCCGCAAGGTCAAAAGAGCATCATCAGCAAAGCTCATATTCATGTAATCCGTGGCCGCCTCGAGATAGTACTGGGCATCCCCCCTTAATATGTCCAATTGTGCTTCTCCGCTGTGAATAAACATCTCCAAAAGAGCTAATGGTGAGAGAGGATCGATTTTTAAGGCCTCTTCCAGTTGTTGAAAAGCCCTTTTCCTATCTCCTGCATGTCTCAGAACTGCGGCCAGCATAATCCTAGCCTGAACATCTTCCGGATGAGTCTTAAGAACATTCTCCAATAAACTCCCCGCCTTTTCGAGCTCTCCTTCTTGAATCTCCAGCGAGGCCAGGGGAAAAGGAGCCACATGTCTGAAAGCAGCCCGACGTCCAACCATATAAAGGTCTTCTTTTGTCCTCTCTTGTATACCAAGCCTTATTTTGCACAGGGCTCTGTAGTAACGGGCTGTGTGCTCGTCTTCATCCCTCTGGAGACAGTTGTTGAAAAGATCCAGGGCCTCGGGTATTTGCCCAGACCTGTAGTGAAAAATCCCAAGCCAGAGGTTGGCCTTCGTATGGTTCGGATCCAACCGGAGGGCTTCCTTGAAATAATCGAACGCATCTTCCTCTTTCCAGAGTTTCATGGCGTAATAGCCTTTGAGAAAGGCGATATCAGCCGAATCGCTTTGTTTCTGGCTGAAGTCGGGCTGAAGTTCGGGCTGCGGCACGTCAGGTTGAAGGGTGCTGTACTCTGAGATTGCTTTTCCCTGGTTGTCTAAAAACTTCAAGTTCAATTGTTCAAAGTCTGTGCCGAGCGAAATATCCTTGCTGAAAAAATCCTGAGGAGATATATCGATTTTTTCCTCCCAGATCAATTCCTCATTGTCATACAGCTCGATCCGGGCACCTTTGAATTTTCTTGTCGTGTTGAGGGCGAGGAATACTCCCTTGTCTGTCTTGACCAGATTGAGGGCCGCATCCGGATTGGCCGTCACAAAGCCCTTCATTTTTTTCAGCGGATACCACCACTCTTCCCATTCTTCCACTAGGTGTGGCTCAAAAATCCAGGTATCTCCGCGCTGAGTCAGAAGCCTCCCGGCCTGAACTTCAATGTATTGACCATCCGAATCGGTGAGCAAATCCTCCCAGATTTTGCCGCTGCGCGCCGTCCCCCAAGTCCAGAACTTCTTTCCCGGGCTGTCATACCCCGAGGCGAAGTGGGCCGTTCCATTGTCTCTCGCATAGTTGTATGACCCATTAAAATCCCCAGGCGTGCCGCAGAAGAAATCATGGGCATAAGGAGTATTTTTGTACCAGGAAACATCCTGGGCTTGATAGATCGGCCAGGGACGGGGATTACGGCGGCCTCCTGCATAGGTGTAGCTGGTTTCAGGAAAAATAACACGGGTGTCTTCCCAGGCATGCGTGGCCGCATTGGCCCAGAAATAGGCGTTGTTGTGGTGCAGGGTCCGGTTGGCAAGCCGGATTCTCGTCTTGAAAGAGGACCTGCCCGGGTAAAGCGTAATGAAAACCGACCACTTCATACGTCTGACCCATTCTTCTGTTCCCACGACACAGGTCACACTTCCGTCGTTATTGTGGAGAATTTTGTGGTTAACAGGCGAAAACGTATTGACCGTATGGCCGTAAGAAGGGAAATTCCACTCGATGCCTCCGGAAAGCCATGCTCCCCTGAGAGCGACCAGCCCGGGCTTTATGACACGATTGTGATAGATAAAATCAAAATTATTATTCGTTTTATCGAGGGCGGCCAGGATTCTCCCTCCCAATTCCGGGATGATCAAAATTTCGATATATTCATTTTCGAGACAAATGACTTTGTAAGTTTTTGTCGTTTTCGTCCGGGTGATGTCTGTCTGCATCGGATAAGGATAGACCCGCCGATTCCACAGCGGTGGATGTGGATCTTCGGGTCCCATAAGATAGGTGGGGATGTCCATCTCGATCTCTTCCACACTGACCTGAGAAACAAGAGACAGGGGGAGAATGACAAAGGTGATCAGAATGATAAGAGTGAACCGTTTCATTTCAGCCTCCTGAGGACCCGGCTAAACAATTTGATCTTTTTCTTTCTTAGCCGGATCAAAACCACAAAGGAGATATCCGCGATGAATGCTTCGAAAAGAAGGAAAAGGGATTATCTGAAACCGATTCCAAACTCCTGAAAACGCCTGTTGTTCTTTTCAACGACATAAACACTTCCCCGGCTGTCGACGACCACACCCACAGGAAAGTTGAGCTGACCGTCTGCCTCACCGCTCACTCCCCACCTGGCGATAAAATTGCCGTCCGGATCGAACTTCTGTATTCTGTTGTTGCCTGAATCCGCGACATAGAGGTGATCCATCGAATCGACAAAGATATCTGACGGCCTGTCAAACTGCCCATCTGCCTGCCCGGGCTGTCCAAAGGCTCCAAGAAATTGGCCCTCTGAAGAAAACTTCTGTACCCGGGAACGATCGACAACATAGACCTCATTGTTCCGGTTGACTGCGATGCCGGCTGGAGATGTGAATTCTCCGTCTCTCTGCCCCTGAGCTCCCCAAATATTCTTGATGGCTCCATTGCTTGCAAACTTGACGATGCGGTGATTGCCCGAATCTGCAACATAAATGTCATCGAGGCTGTCCACGGCAACCCCGAGAGGAACCTCGAACAGTTTTCCTCCATCTGTCGTTCTGTCCCATCTGGTCACATAAGCTCCGCTTCTGTTAAAAATCGAGAGGCTGTTTGTCCTCAAATCCGTGATATAAACAATGCCCTTGCTGTCGATAGCGATGCCCGCCGGGCTTTTCACTCTCTTGAATTCTCTTCCGGAGTCACCCCAGGCCGAAAGTATTTTCCCCTGGGCATCGAATTTTTTGACACTAATTTCCGTGTTGTCGATGACATAGAAATTGTTCTGGCTGTCAAGGGCAATGCCTGTGGGCTGTGTGAAGAGCTGGCTGCTCGGACTCCCCCATTTTCTCCGGAAACCATATCGATTGGGGGTTAAAACAACATCGATTTGGACCGGATCCTGCCCCTCGGACAGTTCTATCAAATCTTCATAAGGGGCATAATTCGCCTTGATGATGAATACTTTGTGTCTCCCGAAGGCGACAAAAGGAATTTCGCAGTTGGTGACCAGTTCCGTATCTTGCTCATCGACGTAGACGGACGCCCCTGTCGGTTCGGAGTTGACCTGAATACTCATCCCGGATCGTTCCAGTACAAATTCCCGTCTCGATGTCGGCTGGGAAAGAAAAATCTCTTCTTTGATGGGTTCGTACCCCTTCAATTCGATTTCAAGGACAAACTTGGGGAGAGGCGAACTGTAAACCTCGGGAGACAATCCAATTTCCTCCCCGTCTATTTTGATTGTGGCTTCCTTGGGGTCCGTGTTGATCTCCAGCGAATATTCGGTGATGAAGCCTTTGTATTCATTTTCCGCATTTTGAATCAACTGAATGACTTCGGGGTCGATGATATTGCGGGTTATTTCCATAGCAAAGTCATAGTCGACCTCAAACATATTCTTGAATTCCTTAAGGGCCGAGAAAGCATCTCCCTGCCCGGCATAGGCAAGTCCTATCCAGAGATAGATTTCTGCGGCGATCCGCCGCTGTCTCTGTACATCCGTGACACGAAAGACCTTAGGTATCAATGGCCTAAGGGTTTCAATAGTCTGAACCAAATCTCTTTCCTGTCTTATCAAGCTCTTGTTCTCTTCAATTTTAAGCTCGATTTCGGCTATTCTTTGCGCTTGAGGAATATCACCCGGAGTGTCTATGGAAGTCGCCCCTCCTGGTTGATCCGATTCCATGTAGATCTCGACTAGAAGTTCATGAATATATCCGGAGAGCTGCACTCCCTGGTTTTCCAAATACACCTTGTACCAGGATCCTTCCTTTTCCTCGGCATCGAGGATTGTATTTAGGGCAATACGTGCCAGATTTTGGCCTCCGATTTCTGGAGTGGCTTTGACCTGGGCATCGGAGACTATGACTCTGACTTTTATGAGTGCGGGTAACAATTTGGGAAGTAAGAGAAAAAGGACAAAAAAGGCGATGAATAGGAAATGAAAACCGGTTTTTTTTCTCTCCATTTTAGACCCCTGTTCGAATGATTTCTTCGCTACGGATCATTTCTGACCCACGAGTTTCCAGACATTCCCCTGTTTTTCGAATAGCCATGTTTTTGTTCCCTGTTCAATGGTCCCCTCTCTTTTCGTAGTGATGTTCACACCTGTCATGAGATGGGAAAAGGTCGCTTCAGCCCTGTTTGTACCTTGAATCGTCACCCGGATGTCTGAATAGACCGATTTGATGTTCTCGAAATTATTGAAAACAAAGGTGGCCTCAGCCTTCCTTTTATCAGAAAAAGACAGTGTACCTATATCATTGAGTAGAATCGGTAGATCCTTCGACTCCTCGGCCGTTCTCTGCCGTTCGATGACCTGTTCTATGAGCGGCCTTTCCATGGCGTTTCGAGCCGACTGAATATATTTTGAGGCTTCGGGATGATTTCTTCTTTTTGCCAGTATTTTCTGCATTTCAGAAATGGACTGGCTGTAATTTTGGGCATCGAAATATTCTATTCCGGTCTTCAGCCACTCGGCTATGACAGCATCGTCGATCTTTGCCTGAGCCTGTTTCTTATAATCCTGAGCCGTAGGATCTCCGGGCGCTTCAGCCAGAATCTCATCGGCAAGCTTTACCGTTACCTGCCAGTTCTCTTCCCCAAAAACACCTTTCAGAGTTTCAATTTTTTTTGTTACCGATTCGGAAACCACCGTCTTTTTTTCAGGCACCTTAGGCTTGACGGTCTCAGGATCCGCGGCAACCGTTTTTTCCGGAATTTCCTGAGTCTGAGGATTAGGAGTGTCATTGGGTTTAAGGAACAGATAATAGCCTGCAATTGCACCCACAGTAACCAGCGCAATGATAGACAGTCCCAGTGCAAGTCCCTTCTTTTTTCCTTTTGGTTTTGTTCCCGCTACAGATTTCGCATGTGACGCATCATAGGCGATGGTGGCATCTTCGTCCCTGGGTTCGCCTTTGAGAAAAGAAGCAAATTGAGCACAAGAACTGAAACGGTCGTTGGGATCTTTGGCCAAAGCCCTTTCTACAATCTTTTCATATTCATTGGGCAGCGACCTCTCGATATCCGTGACATGAGGAGGTTCTTCATTGACGATTTTGTACATGATGGTCGATATGTTCTCTCCGCTGAACGGCCTTTGGCCGGTCGCCAGTTCATAAAGAATGACTCCTAGAGAAAAAATATCCGCACGATTATCCACTTTCTTGCCCATGATCTGCTCGGGGGACATATAGCTTGGGGTTCCTACCGTTGTACCTGTTTGGGTTAAAGTGGATGTCTCTACACGGGCCACTCCAAAATCGACGACATACGGTTTACCTTCCTCATCGATGAGGATATTGGCCGGTTTCATGTCACGATGGACAACGCCGTTCCGGTGCGCATAATCTAATGCATCACAGAGAGGAATGATAATCTTATTGATTTCCTGGGTGGAAAATTTCTGCTTCTCGGCTACCATCTGCTGCAGGCTTTTGCCTTTGATGTACTGCATGACGATGTAGGTGAGGTCTTTTTCCCGTCCGACCTCATAGATAGTGACGATGTTGGCATGATGGATTTTGCCCGCCGCCTGAGCTTCGCGGATAAATCTTCCCATCAGCTCTTCCTGTTCAGTAGAGGAGCTCAGATCGAAGCGGATCGTCTTGATGGCCACTTCACGGCCGATATCCGGGTCAAGGGCTTTGTAGACAACTCCCATTGCCCCTTTTCCCAGCATCTCTCTGATTTCGTACTTTCCTATTTTCTCCATGGTGTTCAATTCTTCCACATAAGAGTCGTCATGAAATATTTATAAACTTCAGCACTGAATAAAGATACAGAGGATCGCATACACAAGAAAAATATAGAAGTTAGGAGATAATGTCAAGAGGAAAACACCGCCAATACCCAACCTGCTCCCTGAACTGTAAGCTAGGGACGGACCTTGAAATCTTTTGCCAAACCTTTTTGATTCATGGTATAGAGAACTGTCGCTATCATGAATGTATCTTTTCAAGCACAGAATGACTTTTCGCGAATTCTCATCCGTTGGTACAAGTCACACCACAGACTTCTTCCCTGGCGCGAAACGAAAAATCCTTACCCGATCTGGATTTCTGAAGTCATGCTCCAGCAAACGACCGTCCAAGCCGTTCTTTCCTATTTCAATAACTGGATGACTGAATTTCCCGATATCCCCACTCTCTCCAGGGCCCCCCTTCAAAAAGTACTCAAAGCCTGGCAGGGCTTAGGGTATTATCAAAGAGCTAGAAATCTGCACGCCGCAGCGAAGACAATCATGAGCGATCACAAGGGCAAAATTCCAAAAACGTACGAAGAGTTGATAAAGCTCCCCGGTTTTGGACCGTATACGGCTGCGGCTGTACTCAGCCTGGCCTACAATAGGCCGTATCCGGTTCTCGACGCCAACGTCCGCCGGGTGCTGATGAGGCTGGCAGGATTGAACAGGGAAGCTGACACCCGGTATGACAAGACACTCCTCGGGCTCCTCGATCCCCTTCTGCCAGACAAAGACATGGGCTCCTTCAATCAAGCCATGATGGAGCTGGGTGCACTGGTCTGCAGGCCTAAAAATCCTTCCTGTCTTCTCTGTCCGATTCACACCTCCTGTAAAGCCTACGCGTCAGGTCATCAGGAGGTCATTCCCAAACCCAGACAAAGAAATTATAAAAAAATCGAAGCTGTCATCGGTATCATCAAAAAAGACCATCGATTTTTGATCCAGAAAAGGCCATCAAAAGGCCTGTTCGCCGACCTGTGGGAATTCCCCGGGGGAAAAATTCACTCTGGTGAGACCCTCCAGCAGGCCCTTCGGAGAGAAATAAAAGAAGAGCTGGATTCGACGGCAACATCCCTCGAATATCTCACCTGCGTCCAACATGCCTACACTCAATTTCAGGTCACACTCCATGCTTTTGAGTGCCGGCTGGAGCAGGAACCGGCAGTGAATAAAAATTCGCTGCGGTGGGTCACTCTCGCCGGCGTCCAGAATTATCCGCTGCCTTCTGGAAGCGCAAAAATCGTACGCTTCCTGGAACACCGGCGGAAAAAGGAGAATCAACTCAGTGAAAATAAATAAGCCCGTTATTTTCCCACTCGTTTTAACGGCTGCTTTGTTTTTCTTTTGTGCCCCGGTTCTGCCTCAAAGCCAAACTGAAGATCTTTTGACTTTTTTGCCTCGTTCCAACGAAGCCGAAGGCTGGCTCAAGGAGAGGGCCGTTTTAAGGTACAGAGGTGAGGATCTGTTCGAATACATCAATGGTGGGGCGGAAATTTATTATGAGTACGGTTTCAAGGAAGTCGTCATTCAAGATTATAAGAAAAACGCCCATTCCCTTTCGGTAGAAATTTTCGAGATGATCGATCCCCAAAGCGCCTACGGCATGTACTCCTTCAAGAGAAGTCCGGAGGGCAACCCTCTGGATACCGAAGCTGAAGGACGGCTGGAAGGCTATTATCTGAATCTTTGGAAGGGCAAGTACCTGATCACTATCACCGGATTCGATGAAGAACAGGAGACAGTGAACGGCTTAATAGCAACCGCCAAAGCCGTTGAGTCCAAAATCAAGGCGGATAGCATCGCCAGGCCCGCCCTTTTGGATAGACTCCCTCAACAGGAATTGATAGAGGGAAGTGAAAAATACTTCAAGGGAAATCTCGGTTTGTTCAACAGCTACGCCTTCTCCAGACAGGACATCTTCGGTCTCAGTGAAGGTGTTAAAGGCTCTTACAAGAAAGGATATGATGTCTATATCCTCAAACAAAAAAAGGGCATTCAACCGCTCCTTCGATTTGAGCAGGCTAAAGACTTTTTCCGGAAAGAAAAGAAATTCAAAAATTTCGCTTCCATCGATGGATCGTTTTCCGTATCCGATGATAAGAATCTGGTCATCTATTTTGAAAGTTCCGGGGATGCGGTCATCATCATCCTTGGCGCTCAGAATCCTTCGATAGCGGCGGATATCGTCAAAAAACTTGACCCTAGGTCAACCATCGAGCGAAACCATAGCCGGAGAGAGAGACGACTGCTGAAAGAAACATCCCCCAGATGATATCGATGAAAACGATAGCCAGCGGCCAGTTCTTGAGCGTAGCCAGATTGGTCAGATCATAGGTGGCATAAGTGAAAAATCCGAACAGCGCTCCGTAAAGGATGGCCCTTGTCCAAGATCCTTTTTCTAAAGAAGGAAAAACGACGAAGATCAGGATCCCGACGATAAAAAGAAGGTAAAAAATCAGGGCAGCCTTCCAGTTGACGGTTTCGCTCAAAAATCCCCCGAGATATTTTCTGTATAACTTCTTGGATATCACACCAAGCCAGAGCATGTCGATTGCAAAAAAGACGGCACAGGTGAGAAAATAAAGCAGGACAGTTTTAGGAAACGGCATTCCTCCCTCCTCCATTAAAGACTTGATGGCGGAGAGGGTGGGATTCGAACCCACGGTACCGATTTTATACGGCACAATCGCTTAGCAGGCGATCCTGTTCAACCACTCCAGCACCTCTCCGCTGTCGTGAAATTTATGGACATTCTACCATTTTTTGTTTTTTTGTCAAAACAGGTACCGGCTGTCGAAAACAGCTCGGGCTAGGTGATTTGAGTCAATCTTTCCAGTAAATCTGTGGCGGAGGGAGAGGGATTCGAACCCCCGTCACGATTGCTCGTGAAGCGATTTTCAAGACCGCCGCCTTCAGCCGCTCGGCCATCCCTCCGCTGTGTTGGATTGGATCCGGACACTATTCTACCGGATTAATCGATCTTTTCCAATCCGTTCATATACGGACGCAGAGCTTCAGGGATCAAAACACTGCCGTCTTCCTGTTGATAACTTTCCAGGATCGCGCTGACCGTTCGCCCGATGGCCACACCGGAGCCATTGAGAGTATGGACAAATTCCGGTTTCGATTTAGGCTCTCTGCGGAACCGGATGTTGGCCCTGCGTGCCTGAAAATCCGTACAGTTCGTACATGAAGATATTTCAAGGAATTTTTTTCTATTAGGCATCCAAAGTTCTATGTCGTATGTCTTGGCTCCGGAAAATCCAAGATCACCCGTACAGAGCACGACAACGCGGTAATGCAGCCCCAAGCGCCGGAGAACGTCCTCGGCATCCGAAGTCAGCTTTTCCAACTCCTGGAAAGAGCTCTCCGGAGGAGAGAATGTCATCAGTTCCACTTTGTTGAACTGGTGCTGGCGGATCAATCCCCGGATATCCTTGCCGTAAGAACCCGCTTCACTCCGGAAGCAGGGAGTGTAGGCCACATACCTCAAAGGGAGCGACTCAGCCCCTAAAATCTCATCCCTGTACAGATTGGTCAAAGGCACTTCGGCTGTGGGAATCAAGTACCAGGGCCGGCCTCTCAGTTTGAAAAGATCATCTTCAAACTTGGGCAGATTACCGGTTCCCAAAAGGCTGACCTCATTGGCGATAAAAGGGGGGATGACTTCTGTGTAGCCCTTTTCCCTGTTGTGGATATCCAGCATGAAGTTAATCAAAGCCCTTTCGAGTCGGGCGCCGTTCCCTAAATAGACGGCAAATCGGGAACCGGTGATCTTCGCCGCCCGTTCAAAATCGAGGATACCGAGCTTCTCGCCGATCTCCCAGTGAGGTTGGGGAGGATAGGAAAAGTCGGGCTTTTCACCGAAGACACGGATTTCCTTGTTGTCTTCGGACGTCAGACTGACAGGAACCGAATCGTGGGGAAGATTGGGAATGTTCAAAAGAGCGGCTTTTATTTCATCCTCGATCGTCTTCTGTTCTTCCTCGAGGGTTTTTAGCTCTTCCGAAACCTTCTTCATGTCATTTATCAATGAGGAAGTTTCCTGCTTCTCCTGCTTCATCTGCCCGATAACTTTCGATGTCTTGTTCAATTCGTACCTGAGGCCTTCGATTTTCTGCAGATTTTCTTTTTTCTTCCCTGTCAGCTCCATAAAACGGTCTAGATCGATCTTCAAACCGCGGGTCTCAATCCTCTCGACAACAAGATCCGGATTTTCCTGAACAAATTTTGCATCCAACATGCCGCAGATTATATTAAAAAAACTCAGAACTGGCAAATTTGATTTCTCCGGAAGCCATTCCTAAACCGTGATGCTTATGAGTCGGGGACTGAGGTGAGCATTAAAGGATAGTTTGAGCGACATCGGATGATTTTGCCTCCCCAATTCAACCTTGGAGGGAATCCAACGGACTCGGGGACGGTGAGTGTGTATTGATCCTGTGGCTGGAATTTGGGGTCAGGACCCACGAAAATGGGGACGCCTCTCCCCTATATTTGACTCTGAGAGGGCTTTAAAATATATTGAAAGACGCAGATGAACAAAAAGACAGAGCCGATAAAACCGAAAGACACCAAGAGCGTGAAGGACAGATTCAGAGGTCGTGTCCAGATTTACACGGGGAACGGAAAAGGAAAAACAACCGCGGCCTTAGGTCTCGCTCTCCGTGCGGCCGGCCACGGATTCAAAACCCACATCGGCCAGTTCCTCAAAGGACAGGTCTATGGAGAGTTGGCTGCAGCAAAAAAACTCTCACCACTACTGAAAATCGAGCAATACGGACGGAAGGGCTTCTACCATGTTACCGAAGATCCGGATCAAGACGATATCCGCCGGGCCAGAAATGGACTGAAAAAAAGCCTTAAGGCCATGCTTTCGAAAGATTTCAGGATTGTCGTTCTGGATGAAATCAATGTTGCCGTCTATTTCAAGCTTCTTGAAGAAAAAGAAATACTCGATTTCATAGACCAAAAGCCAAAAAGTGTCGAACTTATCCTCACAGGACGGTATGCCCCCCCTTCCTTTATCGACAAGGCGGATCTCGTTACAGAGATGAAGGAAATCAAGCATTATTTTCAAAACGGAGTCAAAGCCAGAAAGGGCATCGAAAAATAGGTTGCGGCCCAGGACAATAACAGTGGAAAGAGAGAGATTCGAACAGTTAGTCGAAAAGGCCCTGGCGGAGATACCTAAAAAATTCAGAAAACTCCTCGACAATCTGGCTGTCATCGTCGAAGAAAAACCGAGAAAAGATGTCTATGAAAACACCCGCACTTCCCCATTCGCAAAGATTCTGGGCACTTACCACGGCATCCCCTTTAAACACAGGGGGCCGTTTTACGGCAATTTCCCGCCGGATATGATCGTCATCTATCAGAAACCCATCGAGGAGATCTGCACATCAGAAGAAGACATCCAGAAAAAAATCAGAGAAGTCGTCTTTCATGAAGTCGGTCATTACTTCGGACTAACCGAGGAAGAACTCAGGGACATTGAAAACAACGGTGCTTTCTGATTTTACCACAAGCACCTGTCACCGGCCTGATCAAAGAGAAGATGAAAGCGAACCGGCTGAAAACGGAGGAAATATAATGGCTCTAAACTTCAAAGGCATCTTTACTCCCCTGACCACACCCTTATTCAGAGACCGGATTCACTTGGGAAAACTTGAGGAAAACATTAACCTCTACAATTCGCTGGATCTTTCCGGATTTCTTGTCCTTGGTTCTACGGGAGAGAATGTGTATCTCTCAGATGCGGAATCAGAAGAGATTGTCAAAACGGCCAAACGGGCTGCCGCCCGGGGCAAAATCATCCTAGCCGGCACGGCCAGGGAATCGACAAAAGTGACCTTGGAGTTCACCCGCCGGATGGCCGCCGCTGGAGCGGACGCGGCCCTGGTCAGGACACCGAGTTATTTCAAATCACTTATGGATGACGAAGCTCTGAAGAAACACTACCGGACACTGGCCGACCACTCGGAAATACCGATTTTCATTTATCATATCCCGCGCAACACGGGCTTGTCGGTTTCGGTGGAGCTGATTGCCTCTCTGTCCTCGCATCCGAACATCGCAGGCATCAAGGACAGCTCAGGCAATCTGGCCTTTTTGGTCGAAGCCTTGCCCCATCTTGCCCCTCATTTTGACTATCTCCTTGGAGCCGCAAGTGTTTTCCTTCCCGGTTTGATAATGGGTGCGAGTGGAGGCATCATCACCCTTTCCGGAGTTGCCCCCAAGCTCTGCCTTAGGCTTTATGAACTGTTTTTGAAAAAGGACTGGAGCAAAGCCGTCAAACTTCAGCAGAAACTCATTCCCCTCAACAGAGCCATCATCGAAAAATTCGGAATCCCGGCCGTTAAGTATGCACTGGACAGACTGGGCTATTACGGAGGACCTTGCCGTCCCCCACTGCGCTCCCTTCATAAACCTGGCCGGAAGGAAATGGATTCAATCCTCGAAAAATTGGAACTTCTATGAAATCTAATTCGAGCGCAGGTGAGAACAGCCGTCGGCGTTTCATGAAAAGTGTTCTCATGGGAGCCCTGGCTTCTCCGGCCGCTGCCCGTCTAATCTCTCAGGACACAGAAGAGCGGATAAAGAAAGGCCTCATGGTTTACAGGAGATTGGGAAGAACGGGTCTTTACATTTCCGAACTCTCTCTGGGAGGAAGCCCTCTTCCCGATGAGGCCCTTCTCATGTCGGGTTTCGAGAGAGGGATAAACTACATCGATTTGTCTCACAGCTATATGAACGGCAACGCCGAGAGGATGGTCGGCCGGCTTTTTAAAGAAGTGGGGCGCGACAAACTCCATGTTCACACCCGGTTCCATCTCGAGGGAAACTGGAGCGAACAATCGCTCATTCAAATCGTCAACGGCAGCCTTAAACGACTCCAGACCGACTATGTCGATATTTTAGGCATCCACGGCGCAAGCAACGAAGCAGACCTCACAGATGACCGGGTGTTGAGCGCCTTCGAAAAGCTAAAAAAAGAGGGCAAATACAGATTCAGGGGGCTCACCTGTCACGTCAACCATCAGAAAATCGTCCACAAAGTCATCGACTGCGGATATTACGATATGATCACGCTTGGCTACAACGCCTTCGACATCGTGAACCCCAAGCAGGAAGTGAAAGTCTACGAAAACTATCTTGAAACGAGCGGAACAGGAGAGCTCATCCGTCTGGCCAAATCCCACGACATCGGAATTGTGGCCATGAAAACCCTCAAAATAGGCGGCCGACAGCAAAATCTCGATCGTTTCAGAACAGGCACGGCTTCCATTCAGCAGGCCATGATAAAATGGGTGTTGGATAACAGGAATATCTCAGCCGTGATCACCGAGATGCTCAACTACGAGCAAATGGAGGAAAATCTGGCTGCTGTCGGGAATCCTCTCACTGGGGAAGAAAGACGGAACCTCTATCATTTTGTTGCGGAAAGATCCAAAGATTACTGCCACCTGTGCGGAAACTGCCAAATGACCTGTCCCTCGGGAATCCGGACAACCTCTATCCAGCGCTTCCTGGCTTATTTCCAATCCTACGGCAAGGAAGATTTAGCGAAACGTTCCTATTCCGGCCTCAAGCCTGAACAAACCGCTCTCTCCTGCCAAAACTGCGGAAGCTGTGAAAATGTGTGCCCATATGATGTTTCGATCCGGCAACGTCT
>CBFDBS010000021.1:0-14699 GCA_965603105.1 uncultured bacterium | reverse complement strand
ATCCGCTCTATGAGAACCGGGCAGGAACTTGTGCTCAACACCGATGCCTGCCTCAGCACCATCCATTCCAGGCGTTTGCTGCAGCTTCTGCCGGATGGACGTCCGTCTCAGCAGTACTCGCGAAGGATAGCCAACTACTGCAACACCAAATCCGTTTGTCTTTTTCACCTTGTTCTGAATCAGAGTGGGGAGAGAAGATTTCTCAGAAACTACCATCAGATTCAAAAGGAAAAGGATGGGGCATTCGAACATTTGTTCGCCGTACTTCCGAACTTCCTGGCCCACGGAGACAAATCAAATAAAGAGCAAGGATTGAGTGTCCTGATCAAGGCTTGGGAGAATGAAACAAACAGGGGCTGTCCAGGACAGAAGAGCGGCTCCTGTTTTGAAGCCGCCGCTTCGTTCGAAAAAGTTTGTCAACAATCAAAACCTGAATTCTTGCCAAGAATCCGTTATAATATGCAATCGAGGCTTGAAAGTACCTTTCCTGAATTGTCGGGAAAATACAGGATCATACAGTCCTTGAGTCCCTGCGATTTTGACCGGATCAACGGGAGCTGGCACGGTTCGATCTATGGAGTGAAGTGCTCGGTGGACCGAGTGGATTTCACTTCTCTCGGACCTTTGAAGCGGCTTTCCCTGGCGGGACAGGGTGTTATCGCACCTGGGATCTATGGAACGCTGACATCGGCCTACATGGCTGTAGACCGCCTCTTGAGAAGAAATGTATAATGAACGATAATCGAGTCTTTATCACCGGATACGGAGCGATCTCTCCTTTCGGCTTTGGAGCTGAAAAGATGTTCGCCGCTCTGTATGAGAACCGTTCGGCCGTCATCAATATCGAGGAAGAACTCGGCCCCCGGCTTCAGGAACTCAATTGCAAGGTTGCGGCTCCTCTCTGTGAACCGCTCAACGAGAAGGATATCCCGCGCAAATACCGTCGCAATATGGGCCCTGTGGCTATGCTCGCCTATAAAGCATGCGCGGACGCTCTCCAGCATGCATCTGTACCTGAAGAAAAAATCGGCTCGCCGGAGCTGGGGATTGTCTATTCTTCCTCTTCGGGAAGCCCCTCTTCCATGGAGGAGTCCTTCAGGGTCTTTCTGAGCAAAGATCAGCGGATTTTGCCCAATTCCGGAAGCTTTTTTCAAATCATGAGCCACACATGCTCGGCCAATGTCGCCCATATATTGGGCATCAAAGGCTTGACCTATTCCGTCAATTCAGCCTGTGCATCTTCCACCCAAGCCATGGGTCTGGCCTATGAGCTGTTGAAAGCGGGAAAGCAGGAGATTATGGTTTGCGGGGGAGCGGAAGAGATGCACCCCATTGTGGTTTCAATTTTTGACTTGTTACAGGCTGCATCTTGGACTTATAATGATTACCCCATGCACACACCGCGTCCCTTCGATTCCAAGCGCGACGGCACCGTCTGCGGTGAAGGGGCAGGGGCTGTCATCCTGGAGACCGAAGAATCAGCCCTGCGCCGCCAAGCCCGGATTTATGGGGAGATCGTAGGCTACCACACCAACATCGATCCCACTTCAATGGCTCAGTCCAGTAAGGAGGCCATCTTTTCTTGTCTTCAGGGAGCCTTGAAGAGTGCCAATATCCAACCCCATCAAATCGACTATATCAATGCCCATGCTACGGCGACTCTGGCTGGTGACATTTCGGAATCTCAAGCCATCGCTGAAGTGTTTGACGGACTCGATGTTCCGGTCAGTTCTTTGAAAGGACATATGGGACATACCTTGGCTGCCTGCGGAGCTTTGGAAACCATCGCCACTCTGGAAATGATGCGCAGGGGAGAGCTTATCCCATCACGAAACCTTGATCAACCTGCTCCCGAGACATCCGGGCTTTCGCATGTGCCTCCCGGTGGACAGAAAAAGAGAGTGATTCACTTCATGAAAAACAGCTTTGCCTTCGGCGGCGTCAATGCCGTCCTTATCGTAAAGGAGCCCGCATAATGGACCGTGACAGAATCTATGAATTTATGGTCAACATATTGGTTGAACAGTTCGAGTTGGAAAAGGATGCCATTCATTCTGAAGCGACTCTGTTTGATGAGCTCGGTTTGGACAGTCTGGATATGGTCGATTTAGCCGTTGAAATGCAAGCTCAATTCGGCTTCACGATCGAAAGGTCCGTGGATGAGGAGAAGCTCCGTGCCATCCGAACAGTCAATGACCTCTGTGCCTTGGCCGAGGGCAAAATCAAAGCGAGTAACATTGACATCCCGTGAACAACCAAAGCAATTCGGAGATAAATTCTCCTGCCATTTCTCAAGAAATCCTGAGGTGGTCGTATAAAATAGCTTTGTTCCTTTTAAATATTGTCTTCTTCATCTGGTTGTTGCTCTGCTCGGCGGTCATCTCATCTCTCAGTTTTCCGGTCATCTATATCCGCCGTCGAGGTTGGAAGAGAGGAAATTTTCAACCGGCCATACGCCGTTTCATTCAGTTTTACGGCCGGTGGATTATCCGGCTTTCCTGGCCTATGATCAGGGTTCAGGTTGAAATTCCGGAAGATGTGAAAAAAGCAGATCCGTGTGTTTATGTCCTCAATCATTTTTCGTTCGTGGATGTGTACTTCTGCGGTTTTTTGCCGGGCTTCCAGACTGTGATTGCAGTTCGGGACTGGCCTTTCAAATTGCCCATCTACAATATATTCATGCGTCTGGCGGGTTATATGAATGTCGAGGCAAAATCCGGCGAGGAAATTCTATCTGCCGCCGCCACAGTTTTAAAATCCGGTGCCTGTCTTTTATTTTTCCCCGAAGGTCATCGATCCAGAGATGGCCATTTGATGCCTCTCCAGAAGGGGGCATTCCGCATCGCTGCTGAGAACAGGGTTCCCTTGGTGCCCGTAGCCATTGAAGGCACAGAGTTTTTCGGAGGCTATAAATCAAGACTTCCGAGGCCTTGTCGAGTAAAACTGCGTTTCTTCACACCTCTCCAGGCTGGAGGTGCCGATCTGGCATCCGTGAATGAATTGAGAAACACCGTCAGGACTCTTTTTCTTCAAGAGGTGTATGAAAAGAGATATCGAAAATGAGTCATCGAAGATTGATCGATAAAAATTTCAAAGAGGCCGATGTCAGCCATGAGTTGCCTCACAAGGGTGAGATGAAGCTGATCAGCGGAACGGCTCTTGTGGATAAAAAGAAGATCAAAATAGATGTGACCGTTCCCCCCGAGAGTATTTTTGTCTCTCCCGGCGGCAGGTTCACCGCTCTGGCCCTGGTTGAAATGCTGGCTCAATTGTGTGCCGTTCAGCAGGCTTTAGAGAAGAAAAAAAATCAGGGACAGAACCTATGCGGCTATTTGGTGGGTATGGACAATATCAGATTCATGAACCCAGTTTTTGCCGGTGAAAAATTGGATTTGACGGCATGGAAAAATTTTGAGATGGAGGGCATCCATAAGGTCGAAGGAGAAATCTTCAGAGGAGCAACCGCAATCGGACAAGCCGAATTGACTCTCTACGAAGCCGAAGAGTGGCAGGTTTTGCCGGAGATTATCGAGCCGGAGAGGATGGAAGAGAGCATTGTCTCTGCCGACGGCTATTCCTGGATTGACAAAAAGGATAAAGTCGGTCGAGAAATCCTGCAGAGTGTTTGCCGGCTATCAGGGAAACCCGAAGAATCCATTGAGGCGACTCTGTTTTTCAAACCAAATTTCGTGTGCTTTTCAGGGCATTTCCCGGACTATCCGGTTCTGCCGGCGATAGTTTTCGTCTACGCCGGATGGCTGCTGGCCGAGATAGGCAGTCATTCGGAACTCGATCTTGTCTGTGTCAAAAAAGGCAAGTTTCTAAGACCTGTCCATCCATTTGATCTTCTGGATTTTGAATTGAAGCAGCTAAAGAAAAAGAGCGACATGATGATTTGGTATTCTGTACTAGTCAAGTGCCAAAATGAAGTGGCGGCGAAGTATGATCTGGGCATGGTGTCGATCGGAGAGGGCAAATGAGAGGGAGAAAACCAAGAGACAGAGACCGCTACAGCAACCCAGATGCCGCTCAACCTCTGGAGGCAAAAGCCGTGCGCACAGTGCGTTTTCAAGAAGTGGATCCTGTGGGAGTGGTATGGCATGGCCATTATGTGGATTTTTTTGAGGATGGCCGTTGTGAGCTGGCCAAAAGTATCGGCTTGACTTATGAAGATTTCTACAGGGAAGGTTTCAAGGCCCCTGTTGTCAAACTGGAGATTGAATACAAGCTTCCTCTTTTTTTGGGCGAGACCTTCCACATCGAGACGAGTTTGGTTTGGACTGAAGCCGTAAGGTTCGACCATTTCTATGTGATCAAACGGGAGTCAAACGGTGAGATCGTTGCTGAAGGCAGGACCGTGCAGCTCCTTTTGGACGAAGATAACAATCTCCAGATGGTTTGGCCCGAATACTACGGAGCCATCAGAAAAAAATGGAAGGCAGGATTACTGGCGGGATAAAATGGAGAATGTCTATATCTTGGATGGACTCGCAGAGACGGCTTTATCCTCTGTAGATGAAGACATGTTCTCGGCGCTTCTGGCAAATACCCAGCCGATCTCTAAGGTCCGGCGTTTCGATACATCTCGACTCAATTTTCATTCCGCTTTTTGCATCAATTCTTTGGAAAATGAACAGAGAGATGCGGAAAATTTAACTCAGATGCTCCTTCATCGCCTGCTGTCTCGATGGCCTTCACTTCCTTCCGTGGATGTTATCATATGGGCTGGTGTGAAAAGCAATGCCGAATTCATCGAGAGCGGAGCATGGTCAGCCAGTCCGGATTGCCCTTATCCATACCTGCCCAGGCATTACAGCCAATGGATTCGTGAAAGCCTAGGATATAAAAAAGCGCATCTTATTGAAGTGAATGCGGCCTGTGCGTCTTCAACATTCGGCATGGCGATCGGTGCTGAAATGATCTCGTCGGGAAGGTTTCAATCCGTTTTGATTATTGCCGCTGACATTGTAACCCGCTTTGCTTTTGCCGGGTTCTCTGCTTTGAATGCTCTCGCCAAGAGCGCTTGCCGCCCCTTTGACAAGAGACGTGATGGACTCCTGCTGGGGGATGGAGCCGTTGCCCTATTGATGGCCGGAGAACAGTATACAGAAGACTGTAAATACAACCCATCCGTGAGGATTTCGGGCTGGGGAATCTCAAACGATGCCAATCACATTACGGCCCCGGCACGCGATGGCCGCGGCTTGATCGCAGCCATAACTCTCGCTTTAAACAAGGCCGGATTGAAAGAAACAGATATCGGTGCCTTTTGTGCTCATGGGACCGGGACCGTCTACAATGATGCCATGGAATTGACGGCCATAGAGGCTGTCTTCGGCGATCTTCCTTTTCCCATGTTTTCAATAAAAGGTGCCGTAGGGCACACTTTGGGAGCAGCCGGAGGGATAGAAGTTTTGGTTTGCACCCGGGCTCTTTCCCTTGGTCAAGTGCCTCCAACAGCAGGATTGGAATTTCCGGAACCAGAGGCCCATGGCCGTGTTTTGGGAGAGGCGCAGACATTCGACAAAATGAAAATGATGACCACAAATTCGGGATTCGGAGGAGTGAATATAGCCCTTATTCTGGACAAAGTCTGAAAGGGCAGTGAACTGAGATGAAGATCTACATCAACGGTGCGGCGATCATCCAAAAAAACCTGTTTGGTACCCTGGGCTCAGGAATTCAAAAAATGGACATAAAAGAGCTCTTCCAAATCGAGAGTCTAAGAGCCCTGTTTTCTAAAAAGCCATCGAGATTCGGGCGCTTCGATCAATACACCCGGCTGGGTTGTGCGGCTGTTGGCTTGGCTTTGTCCGATGCGGGATTTGATCCGAATAACAAAGAAACCAAGACAGGATTGATCCTTGCCGGCCAGTATGGCTCTTTTGTTACCGATCTGGAATACCATGAGACGGTTTACGGCGGAGGTCAGTTTGCCAGTCCGAATCTGTTCTCTTATACACTACCGAATATCGTCATTGGAGAGTGTGCGAATCAGTTTGGATTTATGGGGCCGACTTACTGCATCGATTCCGATAGCGGGCGGGCTAGCCAGGCTCTTCACCAAGCCTCAATCTACCTTGAGACGAAGACGGCCGAAGCCATGCTTGTCGGGTGGTTGGAAATCTTGCCCGACCAGGCCCCCAGGGAAAAGGAGGGGGCTGCCGTTCTTTATTTCGGGAAAAAAGGAAGTGCGGACGCACGCCATCTCGAACTGGAGGCCGATCCTCTACAAGGGATGAGATTCATGAATGGACAGGCAGTGAAAAGTATCGACGAGCTGCTCCAGGCTCTCCAGCTGTCCATTCCAAACGTCCAATAGACAGAGACAAGTTCTCCGAAGGCTATAATCATGCTATGATGTGAATCAGTTTGGAAAGAGAAAAAAAGATCAGCAATTTTATGAATTATTCAAGTAGAGGCCAGTAATGAAGTGGAAGCTCATTTATCCCAAGTGGCGGAAACTTGAGAAACAGACACATTTCAATCTGCCTCCGCATGGTCCAGTCGTTTTTGCCGCGGCCATTCCCGAAAACATCGATATTGAATTGGTCGATACCAATGTCGATGTACTGAGTTTCGATGATTCTCCAGACCTGGTCTGTCTCTCGGTTATGCTTACCGCCCAGCTGCCGCATGCCCTGGCCATAGCCGCAGAGTACAGAAAGCGCAACATTCCGGTTTTAGCCGGCGGAATTGCGGTCATGCTCCACCATCAACAGCTCCTTTCTTCGATAGACAGTCTCTTCTTGGGAGAGGCTGAAGGGAGGATGCAGGAAGTCGTTGATGATTTGAAAAGGGGGCAGCTCAAGCCGGTCTATGATCATATGCACCAGTATCCCGATATGAAACTGGTGGGCACGGCACGTCGGGACATTTTGAATCGCCGGGCCTATACCTACCGGGATGTTCAGATGGTCGATCTCGTGCACGCCTCTCGCGGCTGCCGTTTCAAATGCTTCCCCTGCTGTACGGGATACCTCGGCGGCAGCGTGTTCCGGCCCCGGCCCGTGGACCGTGTCGTCAAAGAGATCGAAAGTATCGACAACGACAGATTGTTTCTGGTTGACAACTCGCTGGCTCAGGACAGTCGATGGGAAGAGGAGCTTTTTAAAGCCCTGATACCGCTGGGAAAGGGATGGGTGAGTCACCCGATTGAGGAGGACGATTTTTTGCTCGACCTGGCTTATCAGGCTGGATGCTGGTACGTGTATCAGGCCGTGTTTGACACTTCTGACAAAATCCGCAGCCGTATCCAGAGGTACCATGACCACGGAATTAAAGTTGAAGCAACGGTCATCCTCGGCACCGATGATCACGATGTAGATTCCATCAAGAGGCTGGTGGATTTCTTACTGGAAATAGAGCTCGATCTCGCTGAATTCACGATTTTGACTCCCTTCGCTTTTTCACCCATACGGGCCAAACTGGAGTCGGAAGGACGGATTCTGAGCGACCGGTTTGAAAATTATACGTGTGACCGAGTTGTATTCCAGCCTCTGCGCATGACAGCCGACCAGCTCCAAGAGATGTATTATTATGCCTGGGACACCTTTTATGCCGAAGAATCTCAGGAACTTAAAATGGGCAGACTTTTTATCAGCGCTCTGAAACGGCAGGCGGCCGGAGGAAGAAAAAGTTCGATCCTCAGAAAAAAAGAAGGGCTTGAACCTTGAAAAAAGTCGTTCTCATTTCCGCCAATCCCACCCGCTTTCCATACCCTGTCTATCCCATCGGATTGGGCTATCTAGCTCAGGCCTGTCAGGAAGCCGGGCATGAAGCCGTCCAGATGGATATCCAGCTGGAGGACATCGAGAGTATCAAATTAAAAATCGATCAGATCGAACCTGATCTGATAGGATTGTCGGTCCGTAACATCGACAACACCGACAAAGGCCATTTTTCTTCCTATATCGAATACTACTGTCGTTTGGTCGAAAACTTGAGCTCCTTTTTTGAAAAACCCGTCGTTCTCGGAGGAAGCGGATTTTCACTCTATCCCGAGCCGATTATGCGGAAGACCGGAGCCGATTATGGAATCGTGGGAGAAGGAGAAGACCAACTTGTGGCACTTCTTGAAACACTTGGAACTGATCGACTTCCTCAAAACGGCCGGATTTTTAGGCAAACGCAACCTTTGGCCTTTGACAAATCGCGGCAGCCTCTCCGCTGCCCCCGGATTGTCGCCCATTACCTGCAGTTCGGCGGTATTGCCAATGTTCAGTCCAAACGCGGCTGTCCCTACCAATGTGCCTACTGCATTTACCCGAATCTTGAGGGGGGAGTCTTCCGCTACCGGAAAGTGGATGATGTCATCGTGGAATGCCGGGAATTGATCACTCGCTTCGGGGCCGATTATATTTATTTTACCGACTCTGTCCTGAATGATGAAGATGAATTCTATCTTGAAGTCGCCGAACAGCTGGTCAGGCAGGAGATCAAATGCCGCTGGACGGGTTTTTTCAAGCCCAAAGCGAACTGGCGCCGCGAAGATGTCCGCCTGCTCAAACGTTCAGGGCTGGACTGTGTTGAATGGGGAACGGATTCCAGCACAGATCAAACTCTCTCCGGGATGCACAAAGGATTCACATGGTCGGCCGTTCAAGAGAGCAACGATGTCTTCGCCGAGGAAGGCATCGCTAACGGACATTACATCATTTTTGGGGGTCCGGGTGAAACTCGGGAGACCGTCAAAGAAGGGCTCGAAAACCTCAAAAAGCTTAGGGACAGTGTGGTCTTTGCCTTTGTGGGGATAAGAATTATACCCAACACCCAGATCTACAGAACCGCCCTGGGAGAGGGAATCATCGATTTCCGGTGGGATGGCCTCGACGAGAAATTTTATCTTTCTCCGGGATTGAAATGGGAAGTTGTGGATGGGCTGGTGAGAGAATCATTTGACGGAGACATCTGCCGGATGTACCCTCCAACCGAAAATGAGGAGCTCATTTCGACACTGCACCGTCGAGGCTTGAAAGGTCCCCTCTGGGATCTCATGCTCAAAGCCCGCCGGCGGAGGAGGTCTCTGTGAAGGACAAATGGTATTGTCTGGCATCTGCTTTTCTGTTCTTCTTTTCGAGCGGGACGGCTGCCGGTTCTGACCGTCTTCCCGGTATCGCCGCTGCTCTCTCAGTCAAAAATTTTGAAAGCGAAGTCAAAACACTCTCACGGACAGTCATCCAGGCCAGGCAATTGGTTCTTCCGCCAATCGATTTCCGGTTGGGGAAAGATCTGGAATTTGAGGTTTGCCGGGAGGCGGTCCGCCTGGCAAAAGAGAACATCCCAACGGTGGACAAGATCTGGCTGCAGGTTCGGCTCTATCAGCCTCAAAAGGAATTGACGGACGAGGATATCGAGAAGGAGGTCGTCGGTTGGGTGGCCGAACTGAAAAATAACCTGAATTTCGATTGTGCGGGAATAATCCTCGAAGCCGAGGAAACCTGCCCGCCCGAACTCGTCAAACTGGTCGTGTCGTCTCTGTCCGTCACTCTAAAGGCCGTGCAAAGAAATCTTCTTCTGGCCGTCCGCTGCGATGTCGCCGAAAAACTGGGTTCAAAAATATCGGTTTACGTGGATCGTCATATGCTGGATGTATCCGATGTCTCCTGCTTTCAGTCCATGAAGAATCTGGCCTCTGTCAATCTGCAGCGGCCAACCGTTCTCTATTGGCATGGAGAGCAGGATGGAGAAGACCAACATGTCTACCTCAAATATTTCCTGAAGTCCTTGAACTATAATCCGGAGGTGTTTGTTCTTCCTGCAGGACGTATTGATAACTTTGGATTAATTCTGTCTGCCGCCGATCAGATACAGGAACGGATTCCGCTTGAAGCGTCCATGTTGGTTGATGATCAGCACCTCTTCGCTCTAACTGCGGATGATGGTTCCTTTCCACCCCAGGCTGTCTACATCGATCAGATGCTGCAAAGAGTCACCATCCTGGCCGAAGCGGAGGGAACCGCAGAACGTCCCCGTTTGCTGAAATTTGTCAATCAAACCGGAGAGAACTATACGCTGACGTGTTTCGATCCTTTGAACCTGAACAGCAGGGATAAAGGGCAGGTCTTTTCTTCCGACAGGATCGAATGGGAGAAGGCGTTTGTTTTTTTGCAGGCGGAAAGGGCAAAATCTGAAGAAGTCAGATTCAGCGATTTTGTAGAGGTCAGTGCCGATATGGACTTATCGGTCGAAGAGATCATCGCCCGCTGGCAGAGCTATCATGCACGCCAGAAACAGCTTCTTCACAATTATGTCGCCGATGCCGAGATGGACCTCCATTTCGAACCGCCGGGTCTGGGTTCTGGATTCGATGTCTCCCTGCGCTACAGGTACTTCTGGAAGGACGATGGGTCTCAATATTGGGAACAGACCGCTCAGTATTTGAACGGCATCAGGATCAAGCGCAATCAGTCCTTTCCTCTTCCGCAGCTTGAACCCGATAAAATCGTCGTCCAACCATTGGAACTCAATTTGACGGAGAACTACATTTACCGCTTAGAAGGGAAGACCAAAGTCAAGGGAGTGGAGTGTTATGTGATTTCCCTCAAACCGCGGCAGGGAGCCGAAGAATCTCTCTATTCGGGAAGAGTGTGGATTGACCGCTATTCTTTCCGTAGGGTGCAGATGCAGCTGGTCCAAGACAATGTCTCAGGCTCCATCTCAAGCAATACGGAGCTGCAGTCTTTTGAGCTGATCGAAGCGCCGGACGGCAACAGCCTCAATTTGCTGACTCTGAGTAAAGTCAACCAGATTGTTCTGGCCGCAGGGAGGGAGTTTCTGCTTGAGCGACGCTACCGCTTCAACAGTATCGAAATCAACACCGAAGGCTATTCTGAAAAACTCCAGGAAGCGTTTTCCGGTGAAAGTCCTATGTTCACGGAAGAGGTGGAAGGCCTGCGCGAGCTCGTCAAAGACAAGGACAACCTTCGTGTCGTTGAAAAAAAGGTCGATACTTTTATATGGTCACTCATTTTAGGGACGATTTACGACGGAACTTATGATTTTCCCATTCCTCTGCTCGGCATCAGCGCCATGGATTACAATTTCCTCAAGAGCGGCGCACAGTTGTCGACCTTTTGGGCGGGCCCTATACTGGCAATCAATCTCACCAAAAAAACCAAAAAGAACCTCACTTTTGGAAGTGATCTGTATGTGACCGCCTTGCCCCGCAACGACCGTGTTTTTCGTGACGGATTGGAAACGGAAGACGAAGCTGTCTATCTCTACTCGGAGAATTTTGGTATTCGGATGAGCTGGCAGCCTGTCACCGACCTGTTCGTCAAAACAACGGCCTATCTTATTTATGAGCACTTCCGGGCCGGTAAGGAGACGGCCGAAAATTTTGTCATGCCCCGGAGCGGTTTCACTTTTAATCCCAATCTTGTTCTTGAATATACTCATAAAGGATATATGGGAGAATTCACCCTGTCTCACTATGAGCGTCTTGGTTGGGAGGAGTGGGGGATACCCGGTTCAGGGGGGGGCAATTTGAGCTCATACCAGCGTATTCACGGGAAGCTGGGCAAGCAGTTTTATTTAGGGAATTTCACCCGTTTTGGGCTGGAGACGGGCTATTATACGGGATTCAATCTGGATCGTTTTTCGGCGTATCAGCCGGCTGTTTTTTCGACCCCGAAAGTCCACGGATTCCCGAGCGGTACGGTTTCCCTGGAAAAAATCGGGCTCGTTGCCGCAAATCTGGGACTGACCTTTTTTGATTTTTTAAGGTTCGATGCCTACTACAACTATGCCAAATGCCACGAGCCTGCAGACAGCGGGGGAATATTCGACTTCCACGGTTTGGAGTTCGACTTCGGAACCATCGGCCCTTGGAGGTCATACATTCAAGGCGTTTTTTCCTTTGTCCTGGGCGGTCTTCCGGAACGTTATAAATCGCGTTGGAGTGTTTATGTTATGATTTTCTTTCCTTTCTGATGTTTTATCAACACGTACAGCCCATCCTTTCGAATCTTCCTTTTCCTAAAAGTGAATGACAGAAAGCTTCAAAATTTAGTAATTCTCTTCCCTATTGTGTGGGCAAGATACCGGGAATGGATGAAGCGATATTGAAGATTTAGCCTTGGGAATTGGCTCTTCGAGGGAATCCAACGAGACGATCCACACTAAATGGCAGAGAACCAATTAAGTTAACTTATTCTATCTATCTCCGACCGGAGGAACTTGATCGAATCCATAACTTCGTCAATGACGGCCAGCACGGTCCTTTTTCTTATCTGTTGGGTATAGAAATCGCTCAAATCGAGAGGAGGGCCGTAATAGACAACTATCTTCTTGAATGGCCTGGGCAGGATCGATCCGATAGGAAGAACCTTATCCATTCCGACGATACACACAGGGACGACAGTGGGTTGGGCCTCCAAAATCAACAGTCCGGCTCCACCTTTCGGTTGACCGATAGATCCGTCCCGTGAGCGTGTTCCCTCCGGAAAGAGGAGCAGAGGAGAAGTTTGCAGGCCGGCCTCCATTTTGGTTAAAGAACTGAGATCTTTCCTGCCTTCTCTTATAGGGATGCATTTCCAGTTATCAGAGAACCAGGAGATGAATCGGTCTCTGTAGAAATTCTCTTCGGCCGCCGGATTCCAGGGGAGAAGTGAAGGCCGGAAAATCGATTCAGGATAAAAGGCACACAGGCCGACCAGGAAGCTGTCTATCATCGATAGGTGGTTCGACAAAAGAAGTGTTTTGGATCTTTTGGGGACATTTTTTCGGCCGATAACAGTGGTTCGACTGAAGACATGAAAGAAAATAAATCCGATGGTGACCGTCAAGTTGGTGACAAGATAATGACTGACTTTCCAGATGGTATGAGAAAACCGGTTCCGGTCTTTAACTCTTAAAGATTTTGGATCTTGCATCTGGTTCGTCATAAAATCCTGTCCATTTCAAAATGGGAAGGGGAATTAAATAGCACAGATGTTAAAGAGAATCAATGCTCTTTTCAACGGAGAAGAGCATTGAGTATGATTTTCATATTTTCAGTGAGGATGCTGGTGTGTGTGCCATCGGGCACTTCATTCATATCTATACGATCTGGGTTTATAGCCGCCAGATTCCGCCCCCAGCGGACCGGAATGGACTCGTCCAGCGAGCCATGGATGATAGTGATCCGCGTTTGAGGAGAGTTGCTCAGAATGTTTCTCAAAGCCTCTCTATTGTCCAGGTTATCCGGAATGATCCAGGCCAGAGGACCCAGTCGTCTGAACAAGGCCCGCCTCAAGGTCGGGAAAGGAGCCAGCAGGACAATCCGTCTGACGAGATGTTTTTCACAGAACTGGAGAGCTGCGGCACAGCCGAATGAGTGGGCAAGAACCAGAAATCGTCCTTCGAATTGTTCAGAAGAGACATTCAGTTCGTCTGCCAGCGCGGACAGGGCGCCCTCTGTTGTCCAGGGAAGATGTTTCGGTTTCATCACTCCTTCACACTGTCCTCGGCCTGGATAATCAATTAGCAGTATTCCTGCTCCGGCATCATTTATTGCTTCAGCCCAATCCAGCCGGTCCAGTGCCTTCGAGCCGATGCCGGGAAAGACAAAAACGATCCGGTCGGGCAGTGTGTTTGGCGTTTTATGAGGGGAAACGTAGAAGGCCAGCTGTTTGCCTTTTTTGATTGTAAAGTGAAGAGGGAGCAGTTCCGGAACTGTCTGACTCCTATGGATCTCTGTTTCAGTATAGGTTAGGCGGGTGGAAGCACAAGAGAGAACGAATAAGCAAGCAAGCAGACAGATATGCGGCAGCAGGCGGGGGACGAATTCCAGAAACAATTGAAATTTAAGTGAGTTCATTTTTGATAGAGAGAGGACTTTGATTTCCATCCTGCCGGAAACTGAAGGTCATTTTTTCCCTCGATCAGAATTATAAAATCGATAATGGAGATTGTCCACCCAAATCCTACCCGCGCAAATGTTTATCCACGGAAACAGGAAAACTTTTTTGGAAATGCTTACTTCGAATCCTTGAAATTTGAAAAGCCGGAGTCAAATAAGTAAAATAATAAATCGAAGAGAATCAATTGGAGGGATGAGATCTTTGGATTTAGAATCCCGGCTATCCAATTAAAGGAGTAAACAGATGCGAAACAAGAGAGGATCGATATTTTTCACAAGCCTGTTGCTTGTTTTTTGTGCTCAGGTCATGCTGAGCGTCCCTAGGGGAAAGTATCCGAATGGGAACGAAGGAAAACAGGATTCAGAAACACTCTATTTGAAGAACAACATTCATGCCCAACAGGGAGCAAGCGACTGCAAAGCCAGCTATGCGAACTGGACGGATCCTGGCGAAAGGCATTTTATACTTCCGGTCAATACCGCCATCAGGATCGGTGAATTCAGAGGTCTTGAGAAGACGATAAAAGGGAGCAGGGGCTTCCTCATCATCGTCATGGATGAAAACATCCCTGATTCAAGACGGGAGGTTTTTTATGAATTCAACTCAAGCAATATGGGTGGAATCGATTTTTCTGAATATTTAGAATTGATCAGCTCTTCAAGTCTTACATCTTTGGAACATCTATCCCAGCTCGACCGTAAAGGGATCAGCGAGGGGAAAGTTTACGAAGGGATGACCAAGGAAGGAGTGCGGATTGCCCTAGGATATCCGGCTCGACACCGGACTCCTTCTTTAGAGAGCGACACCTGGATCTACTGGAGAAATCGATTCCGGACGTTGGCCGTTGAATTTGGC
>CBFDBS010000020.1:0-15291 GCA_965603105.1 uncultured bacterium | reverse complement strand
AGAGGGCGGCCGCACAGTCGGTGCAGGCTCTGTCACCGATATCATCGAATAGGCTGACCATAAATCGAACACTTTAACTAAGCGAGAAGAAGATGAGAGATATCGTTACACTCCAGTGCACAGAATGCAAGCGGCGGAACTACACCACAACTCGTAATAAAAAACAACAGCAGGAAAAGATCCAGCAGAAAAAGTATTGCAGGTTCTGCCGGAAACATACCTTGCATAAGGAAACCAAGTAAAAGTTTAAAATTAGACATTAAATAAGAAAGAAACGAGCAAATTAAAGGAGGAGAGAAGAAATAAGTAGGTGAGTAGCTCAATTGGTAGAGCATCGGTCTCCAAAACCGGAGGTTGCGGGTTCGAGTCCTGCCTCACCTGCCATTTTCATTGATACAGAGTTCTGAGAAAAGAGAGAAGCTGGCGGAAAGAGTCATGGAACAACTAAAACGAAAATCTGTGAAATACAGTCTATGAAGGAAAGATCATGAGTCAAAAAGTCAGATGGTACAAGCGCTTACGAAATTTTATTAAAGATGTCAGGGCTGAAGTGAAAAAAGTGACCTGGCCGGGGAAAAATGAGGTCTACAGCACAACGATCGTCGTTATTATCGCCACTCTGTTTTTCGGCATTTATCTCTATGCGCTGGATATTGTTTTTTCATGGGTGATTTCTCAGATCAAAAATATTTTTTGATGAAATAAGGTAAAAAATGGCTAAAAATTGGTATGTCGTCCATACGTATTCGGGATTTGAGAAATTTGTAGCTGAATCCATCCGGCAGAGAGCGATCGAGTTGAGTATCGAGGATGAGATCGGACAGATCATCATACCCACGGAAGGAGTGGTTGAAATCAAGGGAGGACGCAAAGTCGTTTCCACAAAAAGGTCCTACCCGGGATATATTCTGATCGAGATGGAGATGAGTGATGAAAATTGGTTGGTCATCCGGGAAACTCCGAAGGTGACCGGCTTTGTCGGATCAGGGAAGCAGCCTTCTCCTTTAAATAAAGAAGAGGTCAGTCAGATTGTGGAACACATGGAGACGACTTCTGAGAAACCGAAACCCAAACATTCTTTTGAAAAAGGAGAGGCCGTCCGCATAATCGATGGTCCATTTTTTAATTTTAACGGTATCGTGGAAGAAGTAAACCTTGAAAGAAGCACCTTGAAAGTATTGGTCACTATTTTTGGACGTTCAACTCCTGTGGAACTTGAGTTCCTGCAGGTAGAGAAGATTTAGGAGGAATCATGGCCCAAGATATTATTGCCCTTATCAAGCTCCAGATAGAAGCCAGTCAAGCCAGTCCCGCCCCTCCTGTTGGGCCTGCACTCGGCCAGCACAGCGTGCCTATTATGGATTTTGTACGACAGTTCAATGAAAAAACGAGCAAAATGGAACCTGGGACCATCGTGCCTGTTGTCATCTCTGTATTCAAGAATGGTCGGTTCACTTTTGAAATGAAAACACCCCCGGCTGCCTATCTATTGAAGAAGGCCGCCGGAATTGCCAAGGGGTCCGGGACTCCAAACAAGGAAAAGGTCGGCAAGATTTCTTTGAAACAGATCGAAGAGATCGCCAAAGTCAAGATGTCCGACCTCAATGCCAATGATTTGGCGGCCGCAGCCAAGATAATCGAAGGTACGGCCAAAAATATGGGATTGGAGATTGTCAGTGAGTAAAAAAGGGAAACAATACACAAATGCCAAACAGTCGTGCGAAAAGAAAGAGTACGCCCTTGAAGAAGCTTGTGATCTGGTTAAAAAGCTCAGTTACACAAAATTCGATGAATCGGTGGATATCGCTCTTCGCCTCGGTGTGGATCCGAAGCATTCCGATCAGATGGTCAGGGGAACTGTTGTCCTGCCTCACGGCACAGGAAAAAAGATAACGGTGTGTGTGATTGCTTCTGGTGAAAAGGTCTTGGAAGCTGAGGAAGCCGGTGCCGATCACGTCGGTGGAGAAGAATTGATAGAAAAAATCACAAAAGGCTGGACGGATTTTGATGTTTTGATCGCCACTCCGGATTTGATGAAGAGTGTCGGGAAACTCGGCCGTGTGCTCGGCCCAAAAGGCCTTATGCCGAATCCGAAATCGGGGACAGTGACCTTTGACATCAAAAAAGCGGTCAATGAAATCAAAGCCGGACGGGTTGAATTTCGAGTAGATAAAACATCCAATGTTCATTCATCAATTGGGAAAATCTCTTTCTCCGAAGAACAGCTCAAAGAGAATATCGTCGCTTTTGTTCAGGCCATTGTCCAGGCAAAACCTCCGGCGGCCAAAGGCAAATATATAAGAAACTTGAATATATCGTCGACCATGGGGCCTTCTATCAAATTGTCTGAAGGATTTCTGGAAAAATAGGAGAGATGAGAGTGAATGTTAACCGAGAGAAAAAAGAGCGAATGGTTGAGGATTTGAGCAAGGACTTCGGCACGTTTGAATCATACTATCTCCTAGATTTTATTAACATGCCCGTCTCCCTTCTCACACAGTTCAGAAAGAGCTTGAGGGAAAACTCATACTCTTGCCGGGTGGTCAAAAACCGTCTTGCCTTGAGAGCCTTGAAGGAAGACTTCCCGGAAGATTTAAAAGCATCTTTTCAAGGGCCTACGGCAATCGCCTTTGCCGAAAAAGATCCTATCGGTTTGGCCAAGTTGATCAAGGAATTTTCAATCAAGAATAAGGTCTTGGTGGTCAAAGGCGGCATGATTGAAGGGCATTTTCTCGAAAGAGAAATGTTTGAAGATATTGCGAAACTTTCATCAAAAGAGGATTTGATAGCCAAGCTTGGCTATCTAATGGCTTATCCGTTAATAAAGCTTCTCAGGACTTGGCAAGCCCCATTCAATAGTTTAGGCAGCATGTTGAGTCAACTTAAATCAAATAAATAGGGTTGGAGGTAAAAATGTCCAAAACACAAACAAATGAAGTTTCTGAAGGCATAAAAGAAAAAAAGGAGAAATCTTCTAAAATGACTAAAGAGCAATTTTTTGAACATCTGGATAATCTCACTGTTCTCGAACTGGCGGACTACATCAAAGAATTCGAGGAGAGATATGGTGTCAGCGCTGCTGCCATGGCTGCTCCGGCTGCCGTTGCCGCAGGTGCCCAACCTGAGGCTCAGGCTGAAGAGGAAAAGACCGAGTTCGATGTCATCTTGAAGGTCGTTGGAGATAAGAAGATCAACGTCATCAAGACTGTCAGAGAAGTCACAAATCTTGGTTTGAAAGAAGCCAAAGATTTGGTCGACAACGCTCCTAAGCCCATTAAAGAAGGAGTGTCAAAAGGAGAGGCTGAGGAAATCAAACAAAAATTTGAAGAAGTTGGAGCCACAGTCGAGCTACAGTGAACCTTTTTTTTGATTTTCTTAAAAAAACCTTTCTAAGAGAGCAAAAATGCTAAATGAATCGGAAAACATATACCGAAAAAGAGTCGATTTCTCAAAAATCAAGGGGACCTTTCCCATGCCGGGTATGCTGGCTATACAGAAGGACTCCTATGCAGATTTTCTTCAAATGGAATTTCTGCCCGACGAGAGAAAAGAGGTCGGTTTACAGGCGGCCTTCAAAGATATTTTCCCCGTGTCTGATTTCAAGGAGACGACTCAGCTTGATTTTATCAGCTACACCATAGGGAATTGGGAGTGCAAATGTGGCCGGCTTAAGGGTGTTGAAAACTCAAGAGGCCGCTGCAACAGCTGTGGGACTCTTCTCCCCCCGAGTGGCGAGTTGACCGCAAGTGAACTGTGCCCCTTCTGCGCTGTGTCCGACAAAATTGAGATTCCCATCTGCGAACACTGCGGGGACAATGTCAAACTGAAAATGAAATACAGTCCGACAGAATGCCTCCAGAAAGGTTATACGTATTCTGCTCCTCTTCGGATTAAGGTCCGCCTGATTTCTTGGGAAAAAGACGTGACGACCAAAGCGAAGAGGCTGAAACACATCAAGGAACAAGAGGTGTATTTCGGCGATATCGCCCTTATGACTCATAAGGGGACTTTTATATTCAACGGGATCGAACGTGTTGTCGTCAGCCAACTCCAGAGGTCGCCTGGTGTCTTTTTCAGACCGGGCGAAGGAAAGGGATTCTATGTCGGTAAAATCATTCCCTATCGAGGTGCTTGGGTAGAATTTGAATACGATTCCAAGGGGATTCTTTTTGTCCGTCTGGACCGGAAAAAGAAGTTTCTGATCACTGTGTTTTTAAGGGCTCTGGGCTTTGGGTCTGACGACGAGATCATTCGTTTGTTCTACAAAACCCACAAAATCTTTCCTCAGGCCGGACGTCCGTATTGGGAACTTTCAGATCATCTCGCGGGCAAGACAGTTGCTGAGGATGTTCGCGATTCCTCGAAAAAAGTGATTGTTCCCGCCAAAAAAAAGCTGAACAAAGAGCTCATCCTGAAGTTGAAAGAGAAAAAGATCGATAGAGTTCTTTTAGTCAGCAAGGAAATGGACAAGGCGTTTTCGGTTTCGACTGTGGACGAAATTGTCAATTCAAACGAACCGATTGAGGATAAAGAACTCCAGAGTCTCATGCAGGGAACGGAGCCGTTCGAAGTGTTCTTTCCCTACGGGGACAAAATTGGAGAAATCATATCCAACACTCTGAAAAAAGACGCAACCAAAGAAACCAACCAGGCGCTTGGAGATATTTACAAAAAACTCCGTCCGGGTGAACCTCATACCATGGAGAGTGCGCACAACCTGTTCCATAATCTGTTCTTCAATTCTCAGAAGTACAATTTCTCCAGCATTGGCCGCTTGAAGATGAACATCAAACTGAATATGAATATTTCTCTGGATGAACGGACCCTCTCTCCAAATGATTTTATCGAGGTCATCAAATATCTCCTCCACCTCCGTGCTTCGGAAGGGTCGGTCGACGATATAGACCATTTGGGGAACCGTCGTGTCCGTTCGGTTGGCGAATTGGTGGAAAATGCCTTCCGGATCGGTCTGACGCGTATGGAGAGGACGATCAAGGAGAAAATGACTATTGCGCCCGACCTTGCTTCGGCCATGCCTCAAGATTTGATCAATTCCAAGCCCGTCATCGCGGCCTTGAAAGAATTCTTCGGCAGCTCCCAGCTCTCTCAGTTCATGGACCAGATCAATACTCTGGCTGAAATCACACATAAAAGACGTCTCAGTGCACTTGGGCCTGGGGGTTTGAGCAGAGAACGGGCTGGTTTTGAGGTGCGAGATATTCAAACCTCACATTATGGTCGGATCTGTCCGATTGAGACACCTGAAGGTCCGAACATCGGTCTGATTTCTTCGCTAAGCAGTTTTGCCCGAGTGAATGAATATGGGTTTATTGAGACTCCATACAGGAAAGTCAGAAAAGGTCGGGTCATCGACTACATGAAAATTCTTCATCCCGGGGGCAGCTCCTTCAATATAGGAGATATCATCGAAAAGGACATTCTGGATAAAGAACTGGAAAGCTTGAAGAAGAAAAAAACTGTCCATATGCCTCTTGTTGAGCCTTACTGTTTTTATCTCACGGCCTGGGAGGAAGAAAAATACAACATCGCTCAAGCCAATGCTCCTATTGACAAAAAAGGAAATTTTCAGAGAGATCTGATCAGTGCCAGACAAAGCGGTTCTTTCAAAATGATTCCCCAAGAACAGATCGATTACATTGATGTTTCTCCGAAACAGCTGGTTTCTCTTTCCACATCTTTGATTCCTTTCCTTGAGCATGATGATGCGAACCGGGCCCTCATGGGTTCGAACATGCAGAGACAGGCCGTTCCCCTGCTCAAACCCGAGGCTCCGCTGGTGGGGACGGGAATTGAGCATTTTGTGGCTAAAGGCTCCGGAGATATCATTATCTGCGAAAGATCGGGCGTCGTCGAGTCTGTGGATGCTGAGAGGATTCTTGTCGGTGTGGACGAAAACAAAAATGCAAAAGAACACGATCTCGGGACAGACCTCTATCTCCTGACAAAATTCTTGAGAACAAACCAAAATACATGTCTGTCTCACCGTCCTATTGTCCGCAAGGGAGACAGAGTCGAGAAGGGACAGATTCTTGCCGACAGCTCGTGCACGGATATGGGGGAAATATCGTTGGGCAGAAACGTCTTGTGTGCTTTTATGCCCTGGAGAGGCTACAATTTTGAAGATGCGATCATTGTCAGCGAGAAACTGATCAAGGATGATATTTTCACCTCCCTGCATATTGTCGAAGAATCCATCGAAGCCCGCGATACGAAGCTTGGACCGGAAGAAATCACGATAGATATTCCCAACGTCCCTGAAAATCTCCTGCGCAATCTCGATGAGAACGGCATCGTCAGGATTGGAGCTCAAGTGAAATCGGGTGATATTCTTGTCGGAAAAGTTGCTCCGAAGGGAGAGACGCAGTTGTCTCCGGAAGAAAAGCTACTCAAGGCCATCTTTGGAGAAAAAGCACTCGATGTCAAGGATGCTTCCCTGTACTGCTCTCCAGGGATCGAGGGAACAGTCATCGATGTCAGAATCTTTTCCCGCCGAGGGATCGAGAAGGGCCCAAGAGCCAAGAAGATCGAAAAAGATGAAATCGCCAAGATGAAGAGAAACCTCGAGGATGAAATCAGAATCCTCGAGCAGGAGAAATGGCGCCGAGTCAAAAACATCCTCGTTGGAGAGGTTGTCAGCAAAGATCAGGTCGTTTCCGACACAAGCTTGAAGAAGGGATCCAAACTGACTGAAAAGGTGCTGGAGAAGATTGAGGGCCAGGATCTCCTCAAAATTAAACTCGCGGCCAAAACAAAGCGCGATGAGAAGATTGATGATATTGACAAGAAGGTGAAGAGGCAGATTGAAGCCCTCAAAGCCGTCCAAAAAGACAAATCCGACATACTGAAAAAAGGGGACGAGCTGTCACCTGGAGTTATCCAAGTTATCAAAGTCTATATCGCCATGCGCAGAAAACTTTCTGTTGGGGACAAAGTCTCGGGACGCCACGGGAACAAAGGGATTGTTGCCAAAATCGTTCCAGAAGAAGATATGCCCAGGCTTCCCGATGGGACACCGGTTGAGATCGTTCTCAATCCTCTGGGAGTTCCGTCCAGGATGAATGTTGGCCAGATCCTTGAGACTCATTTGGGATGGGCAGCCAAGAAGCTGGGACTTTGGATCGCTACGCCTGTTTTCGATGGAATCTCCGAAGATGAAATCAAAGAGCTGCTGAAGAAGGCCGAACTCCCAACAACTGGGAAGATTCCGCTCCATGATGGGATCACAGGTGAGCTGTTCGATCATGAAGTGACGGTGGGCTACATCTACATCATGAAGCTTTACCATCTCGTCGATGACAAGATCCATGCCCGCTCGACAGGCCCTTACTCCCTTATCACGCAGCAACCCTTGGGTGGAAAAGCTCAATTCGGAGGACAGAGGTTTGGCGAGATGGAAGTTTGGGCTCTGGAAGCCTATGGCGCAGCTTATACCCTACAAGAGCTGTTGACGGCCAAGTCTGATGATGTGGAAGGCCGGGCCAAGCTCTACAAAGCCATTGTCAAGGGAGATCTTGATTTCACTCCGGGGCTTCCCGAGTCTGTCAATGTCCTGATCCGAGAGCTGCAGAGCCTCTGTCTGAATGTCGAACTTGAGAAAGCCGAGAAAGAAGAAATACTACCCTGGGGAATCGATGTTCCGCAAATCCTTGAAGGAGAAAAATGATGGACACTAGGCATAGCATGGGAACCAAGCCGAAGACTGATTTCGACCAGGTCCGCATCAGCATCGCTTCTCCGGAAAAAATCAGAAGCTGGTCCTGGGGAGAGGTCACGAAGCCTGAAACCATTAATTATCGAACCTTCAAACCGGAAAAAGACGGTCTTTTCTGTGCCAAAATTTTCGGTCCCATCAATGACTACGAATGCCTCTGCGGAAAATACAAACGGATGAAATATAGAGGCATTATTTGCGAAAGGTGCGGAGTAGAGGTGACTCGATCGAAAGTTCGCCGTGAACGGATGGGGCATATCGAACTCGCCTCTCCGGTCGCTCATATTTGGTTTTTCAAGGGCACTCCGAGCCGGATTGGGCTTGTCTTGGATCTGTCCATCAAAGATTTGGAGAAGGTGCTCTATTTTGAGTCATACATTGTCACCAATCCAGGCGACACCACTCTCAAGGAACAACAGCTTTTGACCGAAGAGGAATTCAAGGAGGCTCAGGAGATGTTCGGGGATGGCTTTGATGTCCTGATTGGGGCGGAAGCCATAAAGAAATTGCTCGTCCACATCGATATCAATAAAGAGGCCGAGCGTTTGCGCCAACTCATGAAGACAGAAACATCTCAGCAGCGCAAGCTCCGCCACGCCAAGAGACTGAGAGTATTCAAGGCATTAAAAGAATCGGGCAACCGGCCCGAATGGATGATTCTGGATGTCATCCCCGTTATCCCGCCCGACCTGAGGCCTTTGGTCCGTTTGGACGGCGGCCGTTTTGCGACTTCCGACTTGAATGATCTCTACAGGAGAGTCATCAACCGGAACAACCGATTGGAAAAGCTGATCGAACTCAGAGCACCCGAGCTTATCATCAGAAATGAGAAAAGAATGCTTCAAGAAGCCGTTGACGCGCTTTTCGACAATGGAAAAAGAGGCAGAGTTCACCTTGGTGCCAACCGGAGGCCTCTGAAATCTCTGAGTGAGGCTCTTAGAGGAAAACAGGGCCGTTTCCGGCAAAATCTCCTGGGGAAGAGAGTGGACTACTCCGGACGTTCGGTGATCGTTGTCGGACCGGAACTGAAGCTGAACCAGTGCGGATTACCCAAGAAGATGGCTTTGGAGCTTTTCAAGCCCTTCATTTTCCATAAGCTTGAAAAAGAAGGGCTTGTGCCGAGTGTCAAAGTGGCCAGGGAATGGCATGAGCAGGAGCGTCCAGAAGTCTGGGATTATTTGGAAGAAGTGGTCAAGGAACATCCCATCCTTCTCAACCGGGCGCCCACCCTCCATCGTCTCGGCATCCAGGCTTTTGAACCTGTGCTCATAGAAGGCAAGGCCATACAGATCCATCCGCTTGTCTGCGCGGCTTTTAATGCCGATTTCGATGGGGATCAGATGGCCGTACATGTTCCTCTTTCAGTCGAAGCCCAGGTGGAAGCAAAGACATTGATGCTGTCCACTCAGAACATCCTTTCGCCCGCCAACGGCCGGCCCCTTTCTATCCCTAGCCAGGACATGGTGCTGGGGTGCTATTACATCACCCTCGCCAAAGAAGGATTGAAAGGAGAAGGGCGCATATTCTGTTCGTTTGACGATGCGCTGTTGGCCTTAGAAAATAAGGAGATTGATCTCCAGAGCCAGATCAAAGTCCGTTTCACGGGCCATTTTATGAATTTATCCACTTACTACGACGATCAGGCTGTTCTGTCTTGTCCGGTGACAAAATATGAAAGAAAACTCATCGAAACCACACCGGGGCGGATCATTTTCAATTCCATCCTTTCGGATAAAATCCCGTTCATCAACGGAAAGCTGAAAAAGAAAGGGATGGAGGGTCTTGTTTTTTATGCCTACTTGAGAGAAGGGCTAAAAACGACCATCAGCATTCTGGACAGGATGAAAGAGACGGGATTCTTTTATGCGACACAAGCAGGCTTTTCACTTGGGATCGACGATTTCATCATCCCTAAAGAAAAGGCAACTCTTGTTGACAAGGCAGAAAAAGCGGTTCAAAAAATTGAGAACCTTTACAAGGGACAAACCCTTTCTGCTGGAGAGCGGTTCAATCAGATTGTAACCATTTGGGGAAATCTGACCGATAAAGTTTCATCGGCGATGATCGAGGAGATGCGCCGGGTCAGTTTTGAAGGGAAGACCTTGAATCCTCTTTTTGTTTTTGCGGATTCCGGATCTCGGGGAAATAAGCAGCAGATCCGCCAGCTGGCGGGGATGAGAGGCTTGATGAGCAAACCTTCCGGGGAAATTATTGAAATGCCCATCATCTCCAACCTTCGGGAAGGACTGAATGTTGTGCAGTACTTCATCTCCACTCATGGAGCGAGGAAAGGTTTGGCCGATACGGCTTTGAAAACGGCCAATTCCGGCTACCTGACCCGAAAACTGGTGGATGTCTCTCAGGATGTCATCATTGATGAACACGACTGCGGAACGCTCAAGGGAGTCAATGTTTCAGCCATTGTTGAAAACGGAGAATTGATTGAACCCTTCCTCGACAGAATCATCGGACGGACAGCTTTGGAGCGGATTCTTCATCCCGATTCCAATAAAGTCATTGTCGATATGAATGATGAAATCACGGAAGAAATCGCCCATACACTGGAAAACCTGGGAATCGAGAGGATCAAGATCCGTTCCCTTTTGACCTGTGAATCGAAAAAAGGCGTTTGCCAGTTGTGCTACGGCCGTGATATGGCCTCCGGCAGGTCGGTTGAGCTGGGTGAAGCCGCAGGGATTATCGCTGCCCAGTCCATTGGCGAGCCCGGGACACAGCTGACCATGAGAACCTTCCATGTCGGGGGAATCGCTATGGGTGGGGCCGAAAAGTCGATGCTGGAAGCCAAGAATGACGGGATCGTCAAGTTCAATAATCTCATTTCGGTCAAAAGCAAAGAAGGAACGCTGATTGTCGTCAACAGGAATGCCAACATTGCTATCGTTGACCATCGCGGGCGAGAAGTCGAACACTATCAGGTTCCTTACGGCGCCAAGCTCATAGTCCACGATGGAGATGAGGTCGCCGCACGAAGTGTTTTTGCGGAATGGGATCCTTTCAACGTGTACATCCTGACAGAAGAATCGGGCACAGTGCAGTTCCATGATGTCGTGCTTGGTGTGACGATGGAGGAGACTCTGGATGAGGGAACGGGCAAGATTGCACCGGTTATCATCGATCCCAAAGACGAAAAAATGCAGCCTCACATGGTCATCAAGGACAAAAACAATAAAACCATTAAAAAATATTATCTTCCCTCAGGTGCCAATCTGGAAGTCAAGGACAAGGGCCCGGTCTTCGCTGGAGATGTCTTGGCCAAGATGCCCCGTGAAGCGGCCCGGACAAAGGATATTACGGGCGGATTGCCGAGAGCGGAAGAACTTTTTGAGGCAAGAAAGCCGAAAATTCCGGCTGTCATTTCCGAGATCGACGGTGTCGTTAAATATGGCGGATTGGTCCGCGGCCACAGAAAACTCACCGTTCACAACGAACGGGGAGGAGAAAAGGAGTATTTCATTCCCAAGGGTGCCCATTTGAGCGTTGGAGAAGCGGAAAAAGTCAAGGCGGGAACACCTTTGATGGATGGCCCGGTTAATCCCCATGATATCCTTCGTGTTCTCGGAGAGAAAGAATTGGCCGAGTATCTCGTAAGGGAGATTCAGGAAGTCTACAGACTGCAGGGCGTGGCCATCAACGACAAGCACATCGAGATCATCATCCGTCAAATGCTGCGCTGGATAAAAGTCGAGGAAGTTGGAGATACGGATTTCCTGGTCGACGAGCAGTTGGATAAATTCGCTTTTCAGGAAGAAAACGAGAAAATAATTAAATCCGGAGGAAAACCGGCCAAAGCCAGGCCTCTCCTCCTGGGCATTACAAAAAGTGCATTGAGTACCGACAGCTTCATAGCGGCGGCCTCCTTCCAGGAGACGACAAGAGTTCTGACGGAAGCCGCCCTCTATGGGAAAGTTGATCACTTGCGAAAGCTCAAGGAAAACATTATAATGGGAAGGTTAATTCCCGCAGGTACGGGGTACAAATTCTACCGTGATGTGGAGTTGAAAGGAGAAGTGACTGAAGAAGTTGGAGATGAACTAGACCTTCACATCAGCAGTTCAAATTAACTCTAACTGTTTTAAAATCCTTGACATAGCAAGTGAGGTTTGCTATTATCCGGACATTCGTCCATGGGATTCTAGCAAATCGGGATGAATAGAAATTTTACGTAAGGAGACGAGTATTGCCTACAGTTAACCAGCTGGTTCGGAAAGGGAGAGTAATGAAGAAGGAAAAAAGCAAATCTCCTGCTCTGGAAAAATGCCCGCAGAAGCGTGGAGTCTGCACTCGAGTCTTTACAACGACGCCCAAAAAACCGAATTCCGCCATGAGAAAGGTGGCCAGAATTCGATTGACCAACAATATAGAGGTCACCGGCTATATTCCTGGTATTGGCCACAATCTGCAGGAACACTCGATCGCCCTTATAAGAGGTGGAAGAGTCAAAGACCTCCCGGGGGTCCGTTATCATGTTATCAGAGGAACCCTGGATTGTGAGGGCACTCAGAATAGACTGCAGGGAAGATCCAAGTACGGAAGCAAAAAGCCAAAGGAAAAAAGAGCATCCCGCTAGAGGAGACCACAATGCCGAGACGAGGCATCATCAAGAAGAGAAAAACGAAATCGGATCATTTCTACAACAGCACGCTCATTTCCAGATTTATCAATTTGATCATGTGGGATGGGAAGAAGAGTGTAGCGGAGAATATTGTTTACGGAGCGATGGAGAAAGTCAAACAGATGTCGAAAGAAGATCCTCTGAAAATGTTCGAAAAAGCCGTCGACAATGCACGCCCCTTCTTGGAGACGAAATCCAGAAGAGTCGGAGGAGCGACATATCAGGTGCCGATCGAAGTGCCTCTTCACCGTTCCAATTCGCTGGTTGTAAGGTGGATCATCCGCTTTGCCAGAGAACGATCGGGCAAGAGCATGATTGATAATCTCTCCGCTGAGATAATGGATGCCGTGAACAATAGAGGCGGTGCAGTCAAGAAAAAAGAAGACACCCACAAAATGGCAGAGGCCAACCGAGCTTTTGCTCACTACCGGTGGTAGTGTCCGGAGTGGTTGTCAGAATAGATACTAATAATTTTGAACAAAATGGAGAGAAGAGTTGGCGCGCAGATACCCTATCGATCGAGTCAGAAACATCGGCATCATGGCTCATATCGATGCGGGGAAGACTACTACAACAGAGCGCATCCTGTTCTATACAGGGATCACATACAAAATGGGAGAAGTCGATGACGGCACCGCTGTCATGGACTGGATGGAGCAGGAACAGGAACGTGGAATAACGATAACATCAGCGGCGACGACCTGTTATTGGAACGATTGCCAGATCAATATTATTGATACTCCTGGGCACGTAGATTTTACAGTCGAGGTTGAGCGCTCGCTGAGGGTGTTGGATGGTGCTGTCATTATCCTTTGCGGGGTTGGCAGCGTCGAGGCACAGACCGAGACGGTCTGGCGGCAGGCGGACAGGTACAAAGTCCCCAGGATCGTTTACATCAACAAGATGGATCGAGTTGGTGTCGATCCCGAAGGAGCTGTTGCCGCGATGAGAGACCGGCTGGGAACTCGACCTTTAGTTCTTCAAATTCCGGTAGGAAGAGAAGACTCTTTCAGTGGTGTGGTCGACTTGGTTGAAATGAAGGAAATCATCTGGAGCAAAGATTTTCTTGGAACAGAATTTGATGTCAGGGAAATTTCAGAAGAGTTAAGAGAAACAGCTGCAAAAAAAAGGAACGAAATGTTAGAACAGATCAGTGATGTCGATGACGAGCTGATGCAGATGTATCTGGATGAGATGGATATATCTCCGGAGCTGATTCGAAAAGCCATCAGAAAAGGAACTGTTTCACTTCAATTCGTTCCTGTCTTCTTCGGCGCTTCGTTCAGGAACAAAGGAGTTCATCCTCTCTTGAACGCGGTGACGGACTACTTGCCTTCACCGATGGATGTTCCTCCAGTGAAGGGCTATCATCCCCGGACGCATGAAGAGGAAATAAGGAAGGCATCCGATTCAGAGCCTTTCAGCGCGCTGGTCTATAAAATCATGAATGATCCCTTTGTGGGAACGCTTTCCTTTTTCCGGGTCTATTCGGGAAAGGCGAAAGTGGGTTCGATGGTTTACAACTCAACAAGGGGAGAAGAGGAACGGATCACCCGTTTGCTGGAGATGCATTCGAACAAGCGGAAAGATATCAAAGAAGTTTTTGCAGGCGATATCGCTGCCCTCAGCTCGATGAAGACACTTTCCACAGGAGACACTCTCTGTATCCGGAGCCAGCCCGTAGTGCTCGAGTCCATCAGTTTCCCTGAACCGGTGATTACGGCTCACATCGAACCCAAATCCCGAAGCGAACATGTCAAGCTCGGAGATGCTCTTGAAAAACTGGCTAAAGAAGATCCCACATTCAAGGTCGTCAGGGATGCCATGACCGGACAAATGCTTGTTCTCGGAATGGGAGAGCTTCACCTGGATATTTTAATGGAGCGGATGAAAAGAGAGTTTGGCGTTGCCGCCAACTTGGGTAAACCCCAAGTGGCCTACAAGGAAACGGTCACAGCTTCCGCTCAGGCGGAGGGAGAGTACATCCGGCAGGGGGGAGGGAAAAGTGAATACGGCCGCTGCGTCATTTCAGTCGAGCCCCTCGGGATTGATTCGGGATTCCTATTTGAAAGCAGGCTCAAGGAAGGGGCTCTGCCTATGGAATACATCCCCTTTATCGAAGCAGGGATAAAGGAAGCTCTGGAAGTGGGCATACTGGCTGGATTTCCCGTAACGGATGTCAAGGCAATTCTTTTGGACGGATCCTCACATGATGATGACAGCACTCCGATAGCCTTCAAAATTGCCGGAGCCATGGCTTTTAAAAACGCTGCCAGGAAGGCCATGCCGGTTCTTCTGGAACCGATCATGAATTTGGTTGTCATCGCTCCGGATGAATATCTCGGGGATATTGTTGGAGATATCAACGCCAGAAGAGGAAAGATAATGGAAATGGACATGAGGGGTGGATCCCGAGTGCTTAAAATCCTGGTTCCCCTCGCTGAAATGTTTGGATATGCTTCGATACTCCGGACATTGACTCAAGGGAGAGGCGTTTTTTCAATGGAATTCTTCCGGTTCCAACCCACATCCACTCCAATAATGGAAGAGATCATCGCCCGGGTTGAGGGGAGAATTCCCGCGAGTTAAGCTTATAGGATTAAGACATAGGAGGTAAGGGACATGGCGAAGGCAAAGTTTGCAAGGACGAAGCCGCATTTAAACATAGGGACGATAGGGCATGTGGATCATGGGAAGACGACGTTGACGGCGGCGATAACGAAGGTATTGAACAAGAAGACAGGGACGGTGAGTTTTGTTGGTTATGATCAGATTGACAATGCGCCTGAGGAGAAGGAGAGGGGTTTAACGATACAGATAGCCCACATTGAATATGAGACGGACAATCGTCATTATGCGCATATAGATTGCCCTGGGCATGCCGATTACATCAAGAACATGGTGACAGGGGCGGCTCAGATGGACG
>CBFDBS010000019.1:0-15456 GCA_965603105.1 uncultured bacterium | reverse complement strand
CTTTGGGCTGGAGCTTTACCTGAGGAGGTGGATATGCTATAAAAGACCTCTGGAAGAACAATGAATATTCTTAATATAGTCATCGCTTATATCGTCCTTCTTTTCGCCATCACCATCCACGAAGCCGCCCACGGATGGGCGGCCATGAAATTCGGCGATCCCACTGCCTATAACATGGGGAGAGTGACCATCAATCCCATTCCTCACATCGATCCCATCGGCACGGTTCTCTTCCCGTTGATGATGATGTTCACAGGAATCCCTCTTTTCGGCTGGGCCAAACCCGTTCCCGTCAATCCCATGAATTTGAGGAATCCAAGGAGAGACAACCTCTGGATCTCTGCAGCCGGCCCTCTGTCCAACTTCGCTGCGGCTACCGGATTCTTCATTCTTATCCGCATCCTCAGAGCCGTCAATCCTCAAGCCTTCTACGTCGTTCCCGGTCTTTCAGGAGGATTCCAGCTCGCGCAGGGGCTTGTGATGGTCCTTTTTTTCGGCATCCTGATCAACACTTTTCTGGCCGTTTTCAACCTCATCCCCATCCCTCCTCTTGACGGCAGCGGAGTGCTGATGGGTCTCCTCAGTGACGAAGCCGCAGAAAAATACGACAAGATCAGGCCCTATGGCTTCATAATCCTCATCGGCCTCCTTTTCTTGGGGTTCTTCAGAATCGTTTTCGGCCCCATTCAATCCATCATCAGAGCACTTGTAGGGATCTAAAATGAGCGAATCAAACAATAAAACCGTCTTCAGCGGATTGAGGCCGACCGGTCCCTGCCATCTAGGTCATCTGGCCGGAGCGCTTCGCAACTGGCTCAAACTGCAGGACAAATACCAGTGTTTCTATTCCATCGTCACCTGGCACGGCTTTTCTTCGGAGTACATGAAACCAACATCGGTCCGGGAAAACACCTTCGAAGTGGCCGCCGACTGGCTGAGCATCGGATTGGATCCCAAAAAATGCACCATATTTGTCCAGTCCGATGTCAAAGAGCACGCCGAGCTCCACCTGCTGCTGTCGATGATCATCCCTCTTCCCTGGTTGATGAGAGTGCCGACCTTCAAAGAGATGCAGAAAGAGCTTCCGGAAAAAGATCTCAACACCTACGGCTTCCTCGGTTATCCCGTCCTCCAGACGGCCGACATCATCCTCTACAAAGCCGGAATCGTCCCGGTGGGGGAAGATCAGGCTTACCATCTGGAGCTGGCCCGTGAGATCACGCGGCGCTTCAACCGGCTTTTTAAGGACATTTTCCCCGAGCCTCAAATGCTTCTGACAGAAGTGCCCAAACTGGCCGGTACGGACGGGCGCAAGATGAGCAAATCATTCGGAAACGCCATCAACTTGAAGGATTCACGAGAAGTGATCCGTCAAAAAATATCGACGATGATGACCGATGTCAGACGCAAAAGGCGGTCGGATCCCGGAGTTCCGGAAGAATGCCCGGTTTTCACCCTGCATAAGGCCTTTGTGGCCAAGGAAAAAAGGGAAGAACTGGCCGAGGGCTGCCGTACGGCCGGTATCGGTTGTCTGGAATGCAAAAATGTCGTCATCGACAGCATCATCCAGATTCTCAATCCTTTCTGGGAAAAAAGACGAGTCCTCGAAAGCAATCCCAAGCTCGTTTGGGAAATTCTGGAAGAAGGGAACAAAAAAGCGCGATTTGTAGCGCAAAAGACGATGGAGGAAGTCAGGTCTGCACTTGGCTTCTGAATGTCGGCTTAGAACCGCGTGAAGCCTAAATGATGGACACATCCGAAAGCTACCAGGTGCAGCTGGAGGCTTTTCAAGGCCCTCTCGATCTTCTCCTTTTTTTAATCAAACAGAAAAAAATCGATATCCACGACATCCCCATTGCCGCCATCACCAAAGACTATCTAGCCTATCTCGATCAAAAGGAAAAAATCAATCTGGAGAGGGAGGCCGAATTTCTTCTTGTAGCCGCTCTCCTCATCTTCATCAAATCGCAAATGCTCCTCCCCCGGGAAACCGTCTCCGAAGAGGAGGGGGAAGATCCCCGTCAGGTCCTCGTCGACAGACTCCTCGACTACCAGAAAATCAAGGCGGCCGGCCTTCTCCTGCGGAACAAGGAATCCGAACAGCTTCAGAACTGGCAGAGGACATTTCTCCCTCCCCTGGAAACACAAGAGGAACCGGAGCTTTCCGAAGTGTCCCTCTTCGACCTGGCGGAGGCCTTCTTCACCGTGATGAAGAGGAAAGAAAGAGAAAACATAAAGATCATCAAGGGAAAAGAAGTCACCCACGAGGAAAAGATGAAGGAAATGCTTGATTATCTGGAACAACATGTCTTTCTTGACTTCATCGATTACTTCAACGCCCAAGAGTCCATAGAAGAGGCCTTTGTTTCATTTTTCTGTCTGCTCGAGCTGATCAAGGCACGGCTGGTCATCGCCATCCAGGAACGTCTTTTCCATACCATCAGAGTTTGGCTGCGGAAAGAGAGCCCGTCATGACATCTCCTCTTAAAAGTATCATCGAATGCCTGATTTTTGTTTCTCTCGAACCCTTGTCTCTGGAAAAAATCAAACATGTCTGCACCGATTTCAAAGACCGGGAGATAGAGGAAGCTCTTAGGGATCTCATCGAGGACTACAGGACTAACGAAAAAGGAATCCAGATCTCTCAAGCGGCAGGCGGCTACCTTCTGGCCACAAAACCCGTGTACGATCCTTATATCCGGAAGTTTCTCCGTGTGGACCGAAAAAACAGACTCTCCCCCGCAGCCATGGAAACTCTCTCCACCGTCGCCTACCACCAGCCCATCACGCTTGCCGAAATCTCCGCTTTAAGGGGAGTGGACTCATCCCACTCATTGAAAACACTTCTGCAGAAAAGACTCGTCAAGATCGTCGGAAGGAAAAAAAGCCCGGGAAAGCCGTTGATCTACAGGACATCGAACAGATTTTTGTCCTATTTCGGCCTGGAAAGCCTCAAGGATCTTCCTTCCGAAACGGAAATCGCCAAAATATTAGAGGAGGAGCAAGGGAATGAATGACTCGAAGTTTTCGGAACTCGCCAAAACAGGGTCTGTCATTCTGATGGTTTCGCTTGCGCTGCTGAGTCTATCTTGTGGTCCGGATATCAAGAAAGGGATCGAACCGCCGACCGACCGGCACCAACCCTTCAATTTCAGCGGGCGGAAGGGGATGGTGGTGGCCGCCCACCCGCTGGCGGCTCAGGCCGGTCTGGACATGCTCAAGTCTGGAGGTAACGCCGTCGACGCCGCAGTGGCCACCGCCTTCGCCCTCAACGCCGCCGAGCCCTTTGCATCGGGAATCGGGGGAGCGGGATTCATGGTCATCTATCTGGCCAAGGACAAAAAAGTCACCTGCATCAATTTTAGGGAAAAAGCTCCCTCCAGAGCTTTTCCCGAGATGTTCATGGAAGACGGGCAGACCAATAACGAGCTTCGGAGATCTCACGGCCTGGCCGTGGCTGTGCCGGGAGCATTGGCCGGCTGGAGCCTTGCCTTGACCAAATACGGGACTAAGACGCTGAGCGAGGTCATGCAGAGGGGGATAGAAATCGCTGAGCAAGGATTTGAACTGAGCGACACCTTCAGCGCAATCAACAAGGACGAGTATGAAAAAATCCTCAAAAATTCAGGGGAAGACAGCTGTTATCTCAACGACGGTTTTCCATTTGAACCCGGAGATTTTTTCCGCAATCCCGAATTGGCCGAGACCTTCAGGATTTTAGGAAGAGAAGGAATCGAGGAGTTCTACCGGGGAGAGATAGCCGAGAAAATAGTGCTGGCCGTGCAGGAGAAAGGCGGGATTCTTTCTCTCGAAGATCTGGCCAATTACAAACCCGTCGAAGAGGAGCCCTTGAAAGGCACTTATAAGGGCTACTCTCTGTTCAGCATCGGACCTCCGGGATCGGGGGGACTGCACATCATCCAACTCCTCAACATGATCGAGAACTGGCCCGTTGTGGAATGGGGCCACAATTCGAAGGCCTACATCCACCATTTGAGCGAAGCCTTCCGTTTTGTATTCGCCGACAGGGACCACTATCTCGGAGATCCCGAGTTCATCTCTATCCCCGTCTCCCGACTCCTTTCTAAAGACTATGCCTCGCAGATTGTCTCCCGGATCCGGGCGAACAGCCCTCTCGAAGAGTATCCCTACGGTGAATTCGACGAAAAGACCAATGACAAAGACAACACGACCCATCTCTGCGTCCGCGACAGAGAGGGCAACATCGTCTCTCTGACTCAATCGATCAACTACTTCTTCGGTTCGGGAATCATCCCCGAAGGCAAGGGATTTCTTCTAAACAACCATATGGATGATTTCTCGCGTGATCCCCAATCCCCTAATGCCCCCCGGCCGGGAAGGCGTCCCGTCAGTTCCATGGGTCCTCTGATTCTGTTCAAAGGAAACGAACCTTTTCTAGTCCTCGGGTCCCCGGGAGGAACACGGATTTTTCCCTCCCTGACCCAGATCATCGTCAACATCATCGAATTCGATATGGGGCTGGACGAGGCCATCGAAGCCCCCCGCTTTTTCAGCTATTCCGTTCGGGGAGAGCCGAGAAACATCTTCTGCGAATCCCGCATACCTGAGGACATCAGACAGACCCTGGAGGCCATGGGTCACGCTCTAACCGTACGGGACGCTTACGACAAATATTTCGGCGGAGCGCAGGGGATCCTCGTTTTTCCCGGGAATAAAATAATCCAGGGGGGAGCCGACTCCAGGAGAGACGGTTTCGGAGCCGGCTATTGAATTCGGACCAAAAGCAAGGATAGACCTATGAAAAAAACCTACAGGGCCGCTTGTGCCATTTGCTGTTTTTTGTTCCTGTCCGTTCCGGCCGACCCGCAGGTCGAAAACGGACCAAAATTTAACCAACCTGTCCTCATCACCTCTGCCGGTCAGAGTGCGGAAGTCCAAATGGCTTCTGTTCTGGCCAAAAGAGCAGAGCTCGATTTCACTCTCTCCAAGATGGCCACAGCTCAGGAGCTTGAGGGGATCAAATCTATCTGTATAGTCGTCGGTGTCAGCCTGAAGGGTTTGGGTGCGGCGGGTTTAGATATGGCCCAAGAAAAGGAAAGAATCACCTCTCTGGTTGAAGCCGCCAAAGAAAAGAACATCCCAATCCTCTGTCTTCATCTGGGCGGGGAACAGAGGAGAGGGCAGCAAACCGACACAATGATCAAAGAGTTCCTTCCTTATGCCCGGATGGCCATGGTTGTCAAATCCGGAAACCAGGATGGTCTTTTCAACAGCATCTGTGACCCCAACGGGATACCTCTTGTCGAAGTCGAAAAAACAGTCGACGTTCTTCAGCCTCTCAAGGAGGCCTTCGACTGATCTATCAATTAGGATTTTTATCCTGTGTCTGAAGCGCTGATCTTCCTGGCCATGGTGGCTCTTTTCGCTCTTCTGGCCATGGGCCTGAAGCTTCCTATCGGTGTCTCTCTGGTCTTTTCCGCAATTGCCGGAGCACTACTCGGTGGACAGGGGTTGTCCCTGCGGCATCTCATCGAGGGAGGCTTCGGGTATTTTGACACCATTTTGATCATTGCCTGTGCCATGATCTTTATGAAGGTCCTCCAGGCTTCGGGAATTCTGGACACTATCACTTCGCTCCTGCTGAGGACTTTCTACAGGAAAAAGATCCCCCTTCTCCTGACGGTGATGCTGATTTGCATGTTTCCCGGAATGATAACGGGCTCTTCCACGGCCGCCGTTTTGAGCACGGGAGGCCTTGTCGCTCCCGTGTTGATGAAACTGGGGCTGTCCAGAGTCAAAACTGCAGCTCTGATCGCCATGGGGGGAATATTGGGAATGATTTCCCCTCCGGTCAACATTTTGGTGATGATCATGGGGGGCGGTGTCGATATGCCTTATGTCGGGCTGACAGTACCCCTTCTGATCATCGTCATTCCTCTGGCCGTTGTTATCCCTTTGCTGCTGGGTTACAAAGACATCCAAATCATTGATTTTGAACAGATGAAATCCATCCTTCCCCTATCCTTCGCCAAGACCTACGGATTCCGCCATTTTTTTCCGCTCCTTGTCGTCCTGGGACTCATGTTGATCCAGAGTCTTTCCCTCCCCTTTCTTCCCGACATCGGCATCCCTGCCATCTTCCTCCTGGGAAGCCTCATCGGAATTTTCTGCGGGAAACGCTTCACCTTCCTGAAAATCACCCAGGAGGCCATCAAGGAATCCATGCCCATCCTCAGCATCCTGGTCGGAGTGGGCATGTTCATACAGATTATGACTTTAACCGGAGGGAGAGGTTGGACGATCATTTCATTCCTCTCTTTACCTCCGTTCCTTCTGTACTTCGGCATCGCCATCTCCATGCCGCTTTTCGGAGCCGTGTCCGCCTACGGATCGGCCTCCATTCTGGGCGTCCCTTTCATCCTGGCCATGATCAATAAAAACGCCATCATCACCTCAGCGGCACTTTCGGCCATAGCCGGATTGGGTGATCTCATGCCTCCGACCGCGCTGGCCGGGATATTTGCCGCTCAAGTCGTGGGCGAAAAAAACTACTTCAAGGTTCTGCGTTACTGCCTACTTCCGGCTTTCCTTGAGCTGATTATGGGTATAGGAGTCCTTCTCCTAGCTCCATTGATCGATAAATTGATTTAAAAAAATGAAATTCCTTTACCAGCTCATCGTCCTTTTCTTGACGATTCATTTGATTTGGTATCTCTTCCGTGAAAAAAAATTCTGGAGTCAGGTGGGCACAGCCATTGTTCTCATCCTCTTTCTTCTCCGCCTTCTACTGATAAAATGAAAAGACAGCCTGGAACATTAATCCGCGCCACCCTGCTCCTCATTCTGGCCTGTTGCCTGAGCTTTTTCACAGGACATCAGTTTTCCTCTATGCACACCTTCGATTTGATCTATCCCAGCCCTCATCTGTCGGAGCAGAAGCTCTTGAGCGAATACTTTCCCTCCCTTAAGGACACTCCAGGCGATACTCCCGTCTTCATCTTCAGAGGAAAAAACGAGGGGGGAAGCCTACTCATTTTGGGGGGAACCCACCCCAATGAGCCCGCCGGATCCGTCACTGCTGTCCTCCTCGCGGAAAACATTGAAGTTCAAACCGGAACAGTCATAATCGTTCCCTGGGCCAACCGAAGCGCCTTCACACACAACGATCCCCATGAGGGAAATCCTCAGAAGTATGCAATCGAAACTGCGGAAGGAAAACGGTGGTTCCGCTACGGAGCACGTTTGACTAATCCCGTGCACCAGTGGCCTGATCCCGCCCTTTATATCAATCCCTCGGGGCAAAAACTGGCGGGAACGGAATGCCGGAATCTCAACCGCTGTTACCCTGGCAGAGCCAAAGGTTTCCTCACCGAAAGGATCGCCTTCGGCTTCATGGAATTGATGCGGCAGGAAAATATCGATCTCGCCTTCGACCTTCATGAAGCTGCACCTGAATATCCCGTCATCAACGCGATTGTCTTCCATGAAAACAGCGCTGAAATGGCGGCCATGGCCATCATGGAACTCCAGCTGCAGGAAATGGAGTTCAGACTTGAAGCTTCACCCCCTAACCTCCGCGGCCTCAGCCACCGCGAATGGGGGGATTTTGCCCGGGTTAAAGCCATCCTTTTGGAAACCGCCAATGTTTCCCACGGCCGGCTGAAGGGAAAACCCTCGGCGGCGCTCATCCTGGAGGGGAAAGACAAGAATTATGTGAAAGCGGCCAAACTCGGCCGACTTTTTGTCCCCTTCGGGGAAGAGGGAATTCCCCTCAGGCTGCGCGTGGCCCGGCACCTGGCATCGATTCATGCCCTTCTTACCGCCTCCAATGAGCTCGATCCAACCAAGAGAATAGAGGTCAGTAACTGGCCTCCCGCCGATTGCGTCAAAGTGGAAGGCATCGGCCCCTTTCTGGCGCCACCAAAAGAGGCTAAATAAATATAAAACCTATATTTAGGATTGACAACAGCCCGCATCTGAGTTAGGATAACTCGTCGTCTTTTTTTAAAAAAATGGAAGTCCTTATCGCAAAAAATTCTGGTTTATGCTATGGCGTCAAGCGTGCGCTGAACCTCGCCTACGAGACTGCCCAAATGAAAAAGGGGCAGGTATTCACCTTCGGGGACCTCATTCACAACCCGCAGGTTATCCGCCAACTGAAAGAACAAGGGATAGTCTCCATCGAGGATCTGCACGGCCTGAACAGAGGGACGGTCATCATCCGAAGCCATGGAGTATCCCCCGAGATCTACACCCTGCTCGGAGAGAAAGAGATCGAAACCGTAGACGCCACCTGTCCGATTGTGAAAAACATCCAGAAACGAGTCGAAAAACTGGCCAAAAGCGAAGACGAAATCATCATCGTCGGCAATAGGAAGCATCCGGAAACCCAAGGCCTCCTCGGCTACAGCTTAGGCAAAGGAACAGTCATAGAAAATGAGGACCAGGTCAATGAGCTTCCCGCTGCGATAAAGAGAACCGTTCTCGCCCAGTCCACCCAGGATCTGTTTCTCTTTAAAAAAGTGGTGGCGGCCCTTGTCGAAAAAACAGAGGAATTGAAAGTATTCAACACCATTTGCCAATCCACCCAAACACGGCAGAAATCCACTTCTGAGCTGGCCTCTCGAGTGGATGCCCTCTTCATTATCGGAGGGAAAAACAGTTCAAATACTCAGAAACTCTACGAGATCACCAAACGCATACTGCCCATGACTTATTTTATCGAAGACCCCGAGCAAATCACACCTGAGATGCTCGAGGGAGTGCAGAAAATCGGCCTTTCAGGAGGAGCCTCAACTCCACCGGAAGCCATTCAACAGGCGGAGATAAAAATCAAATCTCATTTTGAACGCCAGTATCATAGGGAGAAGAAAGTCCAATGTCAGAGCTAACCAAACCAAGCAAAGAGGGAAAGATTTCCTCGCAAGAATACGAAGATCTCCTGGACAAATACCAATTCAGCACCAAAGAGTTAAAACCAGGCAATCTTGTTCAAGGAAAGGTCATAAAAGTGTCTCCGACACATGTCCTCGTCGACATCGGATACAAATCCGAAGGGATCATTCCAGCCGAGGACTTCGACAGGCCCCAGGATATGAAGAATTTCAAAGAAGGTGATGATGTTGAAGCCATTCTTGAAAAATCCAACATGAAGGAAGGCTACATTCTTCTTTCCAGGAAGAAGGCAATTGCAGTCAAAGCCCTGAACAATATCGAAAAGGCTTTCCAGAAGAACCACTGGATCATCGGCAAAATCACGGAAAAAATCAAGAACGGCTATATCGTGGATGTGGGAATTTCTACTTTCCTCCCCGATTCTCATGCCGACACGAAAATCGTCAAGGACCCCGATAGACTCATCGGCAGCAGGTTCAAATTCAAAGTCATAAAATTTGACCGGAAAACAGAAAACGCCGTCCTTTCCAGAAAACTCCTCCTCCAGGATGAGAGGGAAAAGAGAAAAACGGAGGTCTTTTCGCAACTGAGCAAAGGGAAAAAAGTCAGGGGCAAGGTAAAAACTCTGACCAATTTTGGCGCCTTTGTCGATATTGGCGGCATCGAAGGACTTCTCCATGTATCAGACCTTAGCTGGGGAAAAATCAACCACCCTTCCGAGTTACTTCAGGTCGGACAGGATGTGGAAGTGATAATCCTTGACTTCAATGAAAAAGAAGAAAAGATCTCACTTGGGTTGAAACAGCTGGTTCAGGACCCCTGGGAAACCGTCGAAGAACGGTATTTTCCCCAGATGAAAATCCCAGGAAAAGTGGTTAGCCTGACTGATTTTGGCGCTTTCGTAGAACTCGAGAAGGGAATTGAGGGATTGGTCCACATCTCAGATCTCTCCTGGTCAAGAAAACTCATCCACCCGAAAAAAATCCTGAAAGTGGGAGAAGAAGTGACGGTGAGCGTTCTCGATGTCAATGCCCAGACGAAGAGGATCTCATTGGGATTGAAACAGGTCAACCCCCACCCTCTCGAGATTTTCCAGCAGACTTACAGTCCGGGCGCCCGTGTCAAGGGAAAAATCACGAGTGTAACAGATTTCGGTGCATTCCTGGAAGTGGAGAAGGGTATCGAAGGACTCATTCACATATCGGACATCAGCTGGGAAAAAATCAAGCATCCCTCTGACAAAATGAAAGTCGGAGACGAGACAGAGGCGATCATCCTCAACATCGACGCCGGTAAACAGAAACTGTCACTGGGCATCAAACAGCTGGAAGGAGACATCTGGGAGGACTTCTTCGAACGTCAAAAAACGGGAGACTTGGTTAAAGTCAGAGTGGTGCGCATCGTGGATTTCGGCCTTTTTGCCGAGATCACTCCTGGAATTGAAGCAGTCGTCTTCCTCTCTGAGCTGGATGACAAAAAAATAGAAAATCCGGCTGATGTATTCTCGGTTGGAGATGAACGTCTGGCCAAAATTTTAAAAATCAACAAAAATGACAGAAAAATTTCGCTCAGTTTCAAACAGGCACAGCTGGATATCCAGAAACAGGATTATCAGAAGTATTTGAAGAGCCAGGACCAAGGACACACCTTGGGTGATATCATGAAAGATCAGTTCGACAAAATCACCACCCCCAAGAAAACCACAAAGAAAGCGAAAACAAAAAAGGAGGGAAAAAATGATAAAAGCTGATTTGATCAACAAAATTGCTAAGGATATGGGCGTCTCCAAACAGGAGGCAGAAATGGGCGTCAACCTGTTTTTCGAAACGATCAAAGATGCCATCGAAAGAGGAGAAGAGATCGAATTGCGCGGATTCGGCAGCTTTCGCTTTCGACAACGTGGAGCCCGTTCGGGAAGGAATCCGCGCACAGGAGACCCAGTCGAAGTCCCTTCCAAGAAAGTGCTGTACTTCAAGCCCAGCAAGCATCTTAAAAACCTGATCAACAAGTAATGGAATATATTTTTACGCCTTGGAGAGAGAAATACGTTAAAAATGTCTTTAAAATGAAGGAATGCATCTTTTGCCGTGCCATCAAAATGGAGGATGACCCGAAGGCTTACATCCTTTACAGAGGAGTTCACAATTTTGTGCTCCTCAATAAATATCCGTACACTCCGGGCCACCTGATGATTGCTCCTAACAATCACTTGAACTCCATTGAAAAGGCCTCCAAAGAGTCCTCTGATGAGATCGCCGACCTGCTCAAAACATGTCTGAAGATACTGCGGACCTGTTACAATCCCCAAGGCTTTAACGCCGGAATGAATATCGGGCACAGCGCGGGCGCCGGTGTCGCCGACCATTATCACCTCCACGTCATCCCCCGCTGGACCGGAGATTCCAACTTTATGCCTCTGGTAGGAGAGACGAAGCTGTTCATAGAGGATTTAGACACAACTTACAACCGATTGACGGATCTTTTTTCCAAGAAGAAAGAAAAAGGCGCGTGACACAATGGATTTCGAGCTGACAGAAGACCAAAAACTTATTCAGGAAATGATGAGAGATTTTGCCCGAAACGAGATCGCACCCCAGGCGAAAACTCTCGAAAACAAAGGGGAGTTTCCGGCTGAGCTTCTGAAGAGACTGGCAGAGCTGGGAGTCACCGGCATGACCGTGCCGTCTGAGTACGGCGGCACACCTGTCGATGAAGTCTCCTTCTTGCTGACCATCGAGGAAATCAGCCGCGCCTTTCCCTCACTGGCTGTCATCCTCAGTGTCCACTGCTCTCTCTTCTGCTATGCCCTCACGGCCTTCGGCAGTGAACAACAGAAGGCGAAGTATCTTCCCCGGGCTGCAGCGGGACAGCTTCTGGGAGCTTTCAGCTTGACGGAACCAGGAGCCGGATCCGATGCGACCAACCTGAAAACGAAAGCCAAAAAAGAGGAGGACCATTTTGTTCTCAACGGAACAAAATCCTGGATCACAACGGGAGGTGATGCCCAGGCCTTCATCCTTTTTGCTCAGACCGATTTGGAGGAATCCAAATTGAGCGCCTTCATCGTCGAACGGGATTTTCCGGGCCTGAAGGTTTCCAAACTGGAGGAAAAAATGGGGCTCCATTCGTCCCCTACTGCCGGACTCATTCTGGAGGACTGCCGTGTACCGGCTGAAAACCTTCTCGGTCGGGAAGGCCAGGGCGCAACGATCGCCTTTCGCTGCCTCGACCATTCCCGGATGGGAATTGCCGCCCAATCAGTGGGGCTGGCCCAGAAAGCGTTGGATGAAGCCGCGGTATACGCCAAGCAGAGAGAGGCTTTCGGCAAAAAAATCTCCGAATACCAGGCTATCCAATTCATGATTGCGGACATGGCCACCCATATCGAGGCCGCCCGGCTGCTGACTCACCGAGCCGCCGTTCTCTTCCAGAAAGGGAAGCCGTTCGCCAAAGAGTCCTCCATGGCCAAACTCTACGCCTCCGAAGCAGCCAACCGGATTGTCTACATGGCCCTTCAAATCCACGGCGGCTACGGATATTCCAAAGAATTTCAAATCGAACAGCTCTTCAGAGATGCGCGGGCTCTCTCGATCTATGAAGGAACTTCTGAAATCCAAAGGCTTGTGATAGCCAGACATCTGTTGAAATAGAATAGGAAAAAGACGAGGTAAAGTTATGCTGAAATCAATGAGAAAGAATGTGAAATCTCTGGCCCCCGTTCTATGGGGAGTCATCGCCGCTTTCATTATCTCCATCTTCGCAGTTTGGGGCGGAGGGGGAGAGCTCGGCAAAAGCAGGGCAACCAACACCATTGCTACTGTGGGCCGAGAAAAAATATCGGCCAGCCTCTACTACCAGACTCTGAGGCAGGAACTGGAAAGAATGCGCGAACAATTCAAGGATCTTGACAGCCGCTTCATTGAGCAGCTGAATATTCCTCAAGGAGTTCTCGAACAGCTCATCCAGCAGAGTCTCCTCCTTCAAACTGCTCGGGAAATGGGGCTGCGGGCAACCAGCGACGAAGTGGTTGAAAAAATCAAGAGCTATCCTGTCTTTCAAAAAGACGGCCAATTCATAGGTTTTGACGAGTACAAAAAAATACTCGAATGGAACCGGATTTCCCTTGCCTTATTCGAGGAGAACCTGAACAGAGAAATCCTGCTGGAAAAAGTTGTAAAAGTCATCACATCAGGCGTGACCGTATCCCCGGACCAGCTCTGGGAAGCCTATAAAAACAACAACGAAACGGCCAAGCTGGAATACATTGTCTGTGAAGCGGAAAAAATCGAACTGGACAGTGAATTTTCACCAGAAGAACTCAGGGAATATTATGAAGCTCACCAGGAAACATATGAAATGCCGGAAAGGAGAGAAGCCGACTACATTTTTTTCGTAGCCGATGACATCAAGGAAGAGATGGAGCTGGATGAATCAGACATCGCCGAATATTACGATGACAACCTGACCCAGTTTCAGGACCCGGAGCGGATTAAAGTCAGTCGTGTCTTCCTTCCTTTTGAGGGAAAAGAAAGGACGGCAGTCGAAACAGATGCCCAGGAGATTCTGGAACGTCTCAACAAGGGTGAGCCCTTCGATGCTATGGCTCAAATCTATTCCCAGGATGAGAAAGCATTGGAAGGAGGGGATTGGGGACTTTTCGAATGGAGAAATCTGCCCAGCGTTGAACAAGAAAAAATCGACGGAATGGCGGCCGGAGAAATATCAGACCCGGTGGAAACCGAGAACGGACTCTCCATCCTTAAAATCACAGAGAAGGAACCCACCAAGCAGAAGCCTCTCGAAGAAGTCAGAGAAAGAATCGTCACCATCCTCAAAGATCAAAAAGCACGGGAGTATATGGACGGAAAAGCCTCTCAACTGGAAAAGTCCGCCAGAAAAGAAAAAAGCCTGGATATCGCCGCCCAACAGCTTGGCCAACAAATCAAGGGCACCGGACTCCTCAAGGAAGGAGATCCCCTGGAAGATATAGATCCATCTGGCTCCATCAGTTTTTCTCTCTTTCAACTGGATGAAGAGGGTATTTCCTCTCCCATCTCCACATATAAAGGAGTGGGTGTGGTTCAATTGAAAAAAGTGGAGCCCGCTCGTCCCGCCGAATTTGAGGAGGTCGAGGAAGAAGTGAAGTCTGACCTTCTCCATAACAGCAAGAAAGAGCAAGCGTTAGCCAATACACAGAAAGCCCGGGCGGAGTTCGGCAGAAAGGATTTCTTGAAACTCGCGGATGACTATTCCCTGGAATACAAAACTCTCGAAGAGCATAAAAGGAATCAGTACATCGGCTTGATCGGAGAGAACTCCGAAGTCGACAGTCTTGCTTTCTCTCTCCCTCTAGAAGACCTCAGCCAGCCGATTGAATTTGACGGCGGGTATCTTCTTCTCAGAGTTCTCGACCGCACCGAGGTCACACAGGAAGATCTGGAAGAAAACAAGCAAACGGAAAGGGAAACTATTCTCCAAGCAGAGAAGAACAAATTTCTTCTCTCTTATCTGAACAAGATCCGTGAAGAGATGGGAGTCAAGGTCAAATACGATCTCTTTTTCAGCATCAACCAGGATGTTCTTTCCCGCTTCCAGACTGAAGAATGAGGCTTTCCCATCGTTCCCTCTGCTTCAAGCTTGCAGGCAGCGGATCCCGGTGAGAGGGAAACTCAATCCTCCTCCCTTGGATCTCTGATCAATTCATAAAAAAGAGATTTGACCCGGCCCTCCATGGCCTCCCTGAACCTTTGGATGGTCTCTGAAAAAGTCGTTTCCAAGTAGTCGGTGATATACATCGGCTCTCCGATATTGATTTTAACCTTCGCGGGGGTGACCAGAGATTTATGGGTGCCGAAAAAGGCAATGGGAGTGACAGGAACCACGATTCCCTTTTCCATGTACAGGTTGTAGGACATGATCGATACTCCTTTCCTGAACTCCTGAACATAGGGGTGAGGATCCCTTTCCATAATCCGTCCTCTGCCTTGAAGAGCGATAACAGCCCTCCCTTTTTCAAGGTATTCCTGGCATTTCCGGATGGCTTGTTTTTTTCCATGATAGAGATCTGCAGGAATAGTGCCGACTTTAGGAACATTTTCGGAAACAAAATTGACCAAGAGAGACTTGAGAGGACGGAGAAGCAAATCAAGCGCCAAGCCTAAATCCTTAAGATTTCTCCTGAGGTGTTTTCTTACCAAGAAATGGAGTTCTTTTTTATCAAATATCATCTGATTGGCGATGAAAAAGACCGGTCGGGAAACAATCTGCAAGAGAGCAGCGACATCTTTGAAGCTTCCGGCATGATTGCCGACGATGATGTTCGGCCCGGAATTGATCAAATTGTTCTTCCCCTTGACAACCAATTTTTTTCCGACAAGCAACAGCCGGCACAATCTTTGGACTTTGGGAAGCAGGCGATAAAATTCCTTTTCAAAAGTCGGCATTTTTTCTCCTCGGAGCAAAATCTATTGTAAATAACTTTCTCTAAAACTTCAATTCAACCCAAAGATCAAAATAAATCTTCCAAGGAGAAAAGCCTTCGTTGAAAACTGACACCATTCGTGATAGTTTACCTTCTGC
>CBFDBS010000018.1:0-15532 GCA_965603105.1 uncultured bacterium | reverse complement strand
AAAAGATATCCCGTCGACAAAGATTTTCAACACATTGGATTTCTCATCAAAGATTTTCCCTGAAGTGAGCACGACATTGGCGATTTTTCCGGGCTCGAGAGTCCCGGTCAAATGTCCGATCCCCAAGAATTCCGCCGGGTGGACCGTCAATGCCTTTAAAGCCTCTTCTTCGGGATAACCGGCCTGGATGGCCTGGCGCAGGTTCTTCATAAAATCCGAAGCCCTGGAGATTCCCAAGGAAGTGACAGCGAATCCGATGCCCTCTTTAAAAAGGTTCGATGCGTTGGCGGGGTAGAACTCCTCTTCAGCTTTTTTCTTGAGGTTTTCTCCCTGATTGATAAAGACACTGCTGCTGGGGGGCCCGAAGTCAAGTGACACCAGGAGGGGAAGTCCCGCCTTCTTGATCCAATCCGAAACCCGCCAGGCTTCGTTGGCCCCGCTGAGACAACCGTTCAGTTTGAACTCCTCGGTCAGCCGTATGGCTCTTTTGATGTCTTCAAGGTTGACGCAGTTAAAGACAACCGGCTTTTTGTTCAGGACATAGGGAATGAGAGTTTCAAGCAAGGGATTGTACTGGGGTCTTTTCAAGCCGTTTGGGGATTTATCGAACAGCGATTTGTGTAGGGCATAATGCTGGGTATCCAGGAAGGATTGCCTCAAAAGAGCCATGGTGCCCATCAGACTCGACGGATATTCCCCCCGGGCCGTCACGAAATTGATGTGAAGTCCGAAGGGCTCTTTGATTACCATCGCCTCCTTGTTCTCCCCGTAGACATTGAGGATGACACTTTGACCGGCAAAAATCTCCCTCTCGGGAGCAACAAGAATGGTTGTGATGCCTGCTTGATGGAGATCTTCGATGACCGATCCACTGATACGCAGCTTGTCATACGCATGAAGATCGGCCTGCTGCCAGCTCGGTCTCATGGCAGTCTGTTCCTCAGTTTGTCTCCCTGTCTGGGTTTGCGAGGGGGGCTGGGGAGGTTCGAGAAGAAAATTGGTATGGGCATCGATGAGGCCGGGATAGGCAAACATCCCTTCGGCCTCGATCACTTCCGCATCCGCCGGAAGGACCGATTCTCCAAAAGATCCAATCGATTCGATCAATCCGTTGCGGATGATAAGAACTCCGTTCTCGACGGGGGTACCCTTCCCGGTGACGATCGTGCACTTGACAAGAGCGTAGGTCGGTCCCACATCAGCGTCGAGCTTTGGAAAAAGAATAAACAGAACCGCTAAGATAAGAAATAAGGTGATTTTTCGTTTTTTCATGTTCCTCCTTTCTGACTTCAAATCGATTCTCAATTGAAAATCCCCAAATTCGAGTTCTGGATTTTATCAAAATTGAAATAAAAATAGAAATGAATTGCGGATTCTCCAGCATTTTATGCGGACAAAACACTGAAATGGCTTTGCTCCCTTCAGATTTCAAACGCCATTCCCTCACCTCCCCCTCGGCATCCGCGGAACTCCGCATGATTAATTTTAGCATTTACCAAAGGCCCCCATGAAGACAAGTGCTTCTTTTCTAATCCCTTCCATGCTAAAACATTCGCGACCGGCCGGCAGGGCCGGCTTCCCTCGAGGTCGGTTCTAGAAGGCTAAATCTTCAATGATCGCTTCATCCATTCCAGTGTTTTGCCCGCATAGAACAGAAGAGATAGTATATAAGTGCCACTAATATTGGCCTGATCTTAAATTATATATTGATATTGCTTTTATGCGTAAATTTGTTTATTAAATTGGTTTCTTTGGCGGATCAAAAATGAAGACACGGAAAGGCGTTCAGAAAATTTACTCAGAAGTTGCGGGCACTTATGAGCTTGTCAATCACATCTTGACATTCGGATTGGACATCCATTGGAGGAAGACAGCGGCACACCTGGCCTTAAAGCAAAACAGAAAAAAAGTTCTGGATGTGTGCAGCGGAACCGGAGAAATGGCTCAGGCGGTCGCCCGCCATGTTGAGGCAGATGCCAAGGTATTTTCGACCGACTTCAGTTATCCCATGCTGATCAGGGCCAGGCATAGAATTCACATGTCGGGAGTGTCCTTTGTCCTGGCTGAAGCGGGTGAACTTCCCTTCAGCGATGAAACCTTTGATCTGGTGACAATTTCTTTCGCCACCCGCAATCTGAACATTCGTCGAGAGATTCTTTTATCTTATCTCAAGGAGTTTTATCGGACTCTCGACCGGGGAGGAGCTTTTGTCAATGTCGAAACGAGCCAACCCCCGAACCCCCTTCTGAGAAAGATTTTTCATGCCTATGTGAGAACTTTTGTACGGCCCGTAGGATCTTTTTTTTCGGGGTCAAAACCGGGATATCGATATTTGGCCCACACCATCCCCCGCTTTTACTCGGCAGATGAGTTTTCGTTCCTTCTTTATTCAGCAGGCTTTTCCCATGTCGAGGAGTTTCCGTTGATGGGGGGAATCGCAGCCATTCATCTGGCTTTGAAATGAGGCCTAGTTGCCGATTGGATGGAAAGATTCACTCCTCAGTCATCTTTTTCGAGAAGAAGAAAAAGGACTGAATGATCCCCTTCTGGGATCTTGATTTTGACGCTGTTTCCTCTGAAAGTCTCTCTCTCGACGTTATCTAAAAAGAATTGATAAGTCCCTTTGGTCAAGAACTTGATACGGATTTTTCTATTATCCAGAGATTTCACTTCAAATGAAACCTCATTTTCATTGTAGATAAAATGGCGGAATACCGCTCCTCCGTCAGCTTCGAGGATTTCATCTCCTTCTTCCAAAAGCCGCAGCTTCTTTCGTGAAACGCTCACATCGTAATGCCGTCCTTGAATAGAAAGCCGGTTCAGGGTTCCCTGTTTATCGGGTTCGATCATCCCAAACCTGAATCCTTCCCAGGGGGTAATATCCAAGTATTCTTCCAAGCCGATCAATGAAATAAGAGGGCCCCAACTCTGGTGCCTTTTTCCTCCCGCCTCTCCGGTGCGCGAATCGAAGTTTTCCGGACTGAGCTGAAAGTTTTCCCAACTCCGCAGGAAGAGGGCGGCACTCTTGGCGGCAAATTCGGAAGCGACGGTGTCGAACCGGTAGGCTTTCAATCCCTGATAGATGAGATAGTTGATAGGAGGGCATATCGTACCTCGCCAAGACTGCAGATTCCCTCTGAAAGCCGGATCATCTCTTGAGATGGTAGGGATGACATAATCCCCCCAAAACAAATCCTCGTTGAGGAGATGACGGATCATGCGCATCGCTTTGCTCTGATCGGGAATCCGGGCGAGAAGAGGAAGGAAATTGGAGGCCGCTTTCCTGGTTGAAAACATGCCGTTCCAGTATCTGTCAAAATAGAAGCCCTCATTCTCATCCCAGAAGTACTCGTCCACCAAACGCTTCATCTCTTCATATTCATCGAGGTAGAAAGAAAAATCGTCTCTGGCGTTCAAGATGTTGGCGATCTGAGAAAGGCACCAAGCGTCGAGTGTATACAGACAATTGAGATCAAGACAGTTCAAAATCAGCGTGTTGGATTTCTCGCTGAATTCCACGCCGTCCCAACTCGGCAAATCAGGCTGCCCTGACTCCCATTTGGCCCGAAGTTCACCGGAAGCGTTGACTTCTTCCGGAGGGCCTTTCCTGGACACGAGATCGGTGTCTGAACCCCACTCGAGAAGACCGTCTCCATTTCCATCCCTACGGGCTTGACCGTTGTTTTTTTTCTCTTTCCAGAATTCGTGCCATTTTTTTAAATATGGGTACGCATATTCGAGAAACTCCATATTCGCACTTTTTTGAAAAAGTTTGAGCACGACATAGGATCCCACGGGAGGCTGGGAACGGTCGGGCGTCCCGCTGGATCGGCTTCGCCAGTTGGGGATGTTGCCGTTGAGGTACTGTGTTTCAAGAACGGACCTGAGGACATCCTCGGCAAGCTCGAAGCTTTCAATGGAAATCTCCAGTGCATTGAGAAAAGATGTCCATTCGAAGAGAGTCCAATGATCCATACTCCCATTTGAAGCAGCAAAAATCTGGCTGCGACTGGCCGGAGTGTACATTCTCTCTTCTCCCGGCTGATAGAGGAGCATCCAGAAAATATTATTGGTAATCGATCTGGCTACACCTTCATAGAGCCCGGTGACCCTGGTCCGGGATTTCTTATACCTATCTTCTTCTTCGTGGAGAACGGAGTCGATGAATTTGCTGTTTTTGTATCTATAGATTTGATCGCTTAAGATATTCGGATTTTCTCCAACGCCGGCCACAAAATAGAGAGTGTTATCCTCCGTCATGGGAAAAGGAACGATGAGTTCGTTGACCTGTGCCTGCGTGTCGATGTTCCCCGGACGGCTCGTCCAAACAAGGTAGTGGCGTTTCACAGCCGCGAAACTCTCCCCGGTGATCTGTCCGTCGGAGAGCATCCTGTATTCGCCGCTTGTATCCCATGGGAAATAATGAACCATATGCACTTCTATGTCATCGGGGGATTCAATCTTGCCAATGACGATATTCTCATCTTGACGGGACCATTCGAAGACAAGGGTGTCCGAGCGAGGGGAAGGCTTCCTCAGAATGGGCGTGTTATCTTTTTCTTTAAAGGGAAGGCCAAGGTCGACTTTCAGCCGGGCATATTGGCCATCGGGCGAGTGCGGCCCGATTTCGGAAATCAAGAAAAAAAGGTCCTCTCTATCGGCGTATTCGTCTCCCCTTTTTATCCTCAGGCGGAATGCAAATGCAGATTCCGGACTGGGAACAAAGACCAAGCCGGCCCAAGTGTTAGCCTCCAAAGCGCCGATATAAACACTCTTCCAGGGATAATAGATTTCTGCATGTCCAACAAAAATCAGCATACACAGGACAGAAACCAGTGTTAGCAGTGCTGTCTTTCTTCTGAAGCTGAATCGCATTTCGTCTCTAGTTGTCTCCTCAATCGATAAAACCAATGTAAGCGATATTTCTCCTTTTGGCAAGACTTGACGGAGTCAACCTTATCTCGCCAGCCTGGTCAGCCCTTCTTCCCTAGCCCATTGGAGGGCTTCCGTATATTCTTTGGTGTGGAGGCGGCGGGAGATTTCCGGATAGTCCATCGCTTTGTGCTCGGGACGGTACTGACGCATGATATTCACATAGGTGGTCTTTGACAGCTCTTGGGCGACAAATCTCACAAACTGCTGCGTTCCTGCAATCCTGTTAGGAAGAACAAGATGCCTGACCATTAGCCCCTTTTCGGCGATTCCTCTTCCCGTCACCTTCAAATCTCCAACCTGCCGAAACATTTCCTTGAGGGCTATCTTTGCATAAAAGGGATAGCTGTAGGCTTCACTCGAATACAATGCGGCCTGTTGGGAATCCATATATTTGCAATCCGGCAGGTAGATGTCCACAATGCCCTCTAAAAACTTCAGGACTTCCAATTTCTCATATCCGCTCGTGTTGTAAACGAGAGGAATCCTCAATCCAAGCGGAATCGCTCTGTTCAAGGCACTGACAATGTTCGGGAGATAATGTGTCGGTGTGACAAGGTTGATATTGTGGCAACCGAAACTCTGCATTTTGAGCATAGAATCGGCCAGCCTGTCATCGGAGACTTCCACCCCCTCACCGTCGATGCTGATGGAATAATTCTGGCAGTAGACACACCTCAAACTGCAGTTGGAAAAAAAGATTGTTCCAGATCCGTTGGATCCCACAAGCGGCGGTTCTTCTCCGAAATGGGGCGCCGCACTGGAAAGCTTGACCTTCGATGAGGCCTTGCACTTGCCTGTTTGTCCGTCCATCCGGTTGATCCGACAGTCTCGAGGACAGAGATGGCATTCTTCATAGATCTTATAGAGGTCTTTGACCCGCTGGGAGAGGATTCCCTCCCGTTGAAGCTTGAGATAGGAGGGATAAAGAGCGCTTCCTGGAATCTTCCCTGCAGAAACCTTTTGTTTATTCGGAATGGAAAAGGCCGCGGGTACAAGGACGGATCCGGACAGATGAAATGAATCATTCAAAAATTCCCGCCTCGAGATCTCTCGCATAGCTGTCAATCCCACGTTCATGTCTATTGTACACAAACTCTATCATTCAACTCAATCACTGGCTGAACTCGGAAAGTTATCCAGCACAGTAAGGAATAAAAAACATTGGAGGATGTTGTCGCTCTTTGTCGGATTATGGACGCCGCCACACCATTTTTAGGTTACGGTTTTAATATCTTCAGGAAATTTCTTGTACTCTTGTCTGGAATAAATCTCATCAAGCGCCGAAAAAAGCTCGTCGATTTCATTGTCTTCGGAGTAAAAATGAGGGCCCACGCGTATGGTATCCGGCTCCCGGCTTTTTCCTTTCCTGAAATCGACAATTATACCACGCCTCCCTAAAGCCTGTTTGACCTGATATCCGAAAGGTAGAATGAGCGAAACCGCTCCGCCTCTTTTTTCCTCTTCATCGGGAGAAAACAAGGAAAATCCTCTCTGCCGGGCTAAATCAATAATGCGACGCGTCTGTTTCGATGACTTGTCACGGATCGGCTCGATGCCTATATTCTTAATGATGTTCAATCCAGCCGATACCGTATACAGACTTGGAATCGAGGGGGTGCCGGACATGAACCTGTGGGCACCGGAGGACAATTCCATGTTTTCCATGAAAGAAAACGGTGATTGGTGAGCGAACCAACCCGTCAATCGAGGTGCCATTTTGGCGGACAGATCTTTTCTGACATAAAGAAATGCATTGCCGGGACCTCCACACAGCCACTTCAGACACCCTCCCACGTAAAAATCGACACCCAAATTTGACAGATGAACCGGGATGGTTCCCGGTGCATGATAGCCGTCGATGAGCGTCAAGGCTCCCTCCCGGCGAGCTTTTTCAATAATGGGAAAAATCTTCTGGATATATCCGGATTTAAAATAGACGTGGGATGTGGCCACAAAAAGGGTCGTTTCATCGATTCTCCGAAGTATTTCCTCCGTATCGATGCCAAAATCGCCTTCACTCCTGATGATATCGACCATCCACCCCATCCCTTTGGCAATTTCAGAGACGGCGTAGATGGAGGATGGAAAATCATGGTCGGTCATCACAATTTTATTTCTTTTGGCGTTTTTTGCCGTAAAGCATGTGGACAGGGCAACCCAATGGGCTATGGTGGCATTAGGCATCATCGTGATTTCATCATCATCGGCCCCGAGAAAGGCGGCCAATTCATTGCCGGTTCGACGGGACATTTCCCACCATTCCTCTTCCCAGGCACTGACACCCCTTTCGGCCCATAAGCGGAAGAAATCCAAGAGATCGTCCGCCACCTGCGACGGAACGGCTCCCAGAGAATTGCTGATGAGATAAACGCAGCCCTTCAGAATGGGAAACCGGTCCCGTATTTTCGGCAAATCTTTCTTTAAATCAAAATAGGTCATCAACTTCTAACTCGGAAGCCCGTTCTTGACGTAAAAGCTGACAGCTTCGATAAACACATCCAGCTCTCGAAGAGTGGTGTATATACTGGGAGTCACTCTCATTCCGATCACATTATCGCTTTTTCCCTCAGCCGGCGGAATGCCGACAGTGATGTTGTAAATGTTGTGCTTCTGCCATAAAGTCTGGCTCAATTTTCCCATGTCGAACTTTTCGATGGTATACGTCCCGATCCCACAGGATTGATCGCGATCATAGGGAGTCAACATTTTTGCGGCCGGCAGCTTTTCGATGGCTCCCGCCCAGTAATTCCGTAAATAGCGCAACCTTTCCTCTTTTCGCTTCGGGCCGATTCCGTGATGGAAGGCAAGAGCTTCTCCGACCGCCAGCTTCAATGCTTCAGGCTGTGTGCCGACATGTTCGAATTTCCTGATGTCTTCACTCAATGGATCCTGGGCCGGGAAGAGCGGCCAGATATCCTTGATCCGTTCTTTTTTGACATAAAGGAAACCTGTGCCGATAGGGGCCATCATCCATTTGTGAAGATTCGCTCCATAGATATCACAGTCCACATCCTTCTGTTTGAAGTCAAAATGCCCAAAGGCGTGCGCGCCGTCAATGACCACCTCAATATTCCTCAGCCGGGCCATCCGACAAATTTCTTTAATGGGAAAAATTTGGCCGGTCAAATTAGTGGCGTGGCAGATCAGAATCATTTTGGTTCTCGGTGTGATGTTTTTCTCAAAAAGGGCGGTGAGTTCCCCTAAGTTCCGAGGAGGATAGTTGAAGGGGAAAGTCTTGACTGTAATTCCCTCCCTTTTCTCTCTCTGGTAGAGAGCGTTTTTCATGGAAGGATAATCATGAGTGGTGGTGATCACCTCATCCCCGGACTTGAGATTGATCCCTAATAGCGGGATCTGCAGCGATTCCGTCACGTTCCGTGTGATGGCGATTTCTTCCGGAGAACAGCCGAAGGTGTCGGCCAGTTTCTTACGAATCAATTCCTTACGCGGCCTTAGGATCCGCCATGAATTGTTGGGCGGAGCTCCATTCGAAAAATCCATATAGCGCTTAACGGCGTCCATAACAATGGTGGGACAGGGATGAACTCCACCGTTGTTGAGGTTGATTATACTGCGGTCGATATTGAAGGCCTGCTGGACATAGAACCAAAAATCCTCATTGCGGGCGATATCCAGTGGAGAAAGCTGTTCGACTTCTTCCAACTTTTTCATGAGCCCGGCATGGACATCCCTCGCTTTGATTCCCAGCACACCCAGGCTCCCCATCCCTATTCCCAGGCTTTTTAAAAATCCTCTACGGTTGGTTTCCATCTTTCCTCCTTTTTTTTGTTGCGTTCAATTGTATTGCTCTCCCCTTTCTCTTAAAAAGAATCAGCCCGCCGGGAAGGGGAAAAGTTCCGGCTGGGGAATCGGCCGTAAAAAAAATCATCCCCCAAGATAGATATTGACTGCGCCGCTTTGGACCGGGCTGCGGTCAGCCTGACCAAGTTGTGAAAGGAATTGGCAGGCTTGCTGTAAGGGCAGACAAACACACACACGGCACAATCTGTGCCCGCCTTTCTCCAGTAGCGGTAGCACTGTTCTCGATTCAACACCCATTTGATAACCCCGTTTTCCTCAATCGGGTCTCCATGAGGAATCGCCTTGGCGGGGCAGTTGGAGGCGCACTTCTTGCACTTCGAACAGAAATCCTCCATTCCTTGATGACGGGGCCGGTCGGTTTTCAACGGAAGATCGGTCGTTACCAAACCAAGCCTCACCCTTGGGCCGAATTTCCAGGTCATCAGTATTCCCATCCTTCCGACCTCACCCAATCCCGCCTTCCAGCCCAAAGGAGGCAGAACAGCCTGGTAGTTGCTTCCGGCGATGTGAGCCCGGGCCGCGTAGCCCATCCGGCGGATGAAACTGGCGGCTATGATTGAAATCCTGGCGGCTTCCACATATTTTTTTCCTGTCTCGATGATCACCGGGGAACGGGGCGCCGCAGAAATCATATGCCAATCCATTTCAACGGCAAAGACGACAGCGTACTTATGGTTCTGAAAGATTTCCTTTCCGTAAGGTTCGGGTCCCCTGCCAACGTGGGAGTAAACAAAGGACTGATCCAGTTCACAGATACCGCAGAGGTCGGATCCAAGATAGGACAATATCGCCCGCAAGTTTTGCGAATTTTCCTCGGCTGTTTTTTCTACAGGTTGAAGGCTGACTTGTCCGTCCACAAACTCAAGCTGCTTTTCGAGGAAATCGAACTCGGCTGCGGCCAACGGGAAATGGATGGGACTTTTCTTGAGATGAGAAGGCGAAAGAATGTCAGGCAGTTTCCTGATTTCCTCATCAATCTCTTTGAAAGAAGGTCTCCAGTTGTAGTAGTCTATATAGTTTTTTTCGCCTTTTTCGAGGTCGAATCGGGCAAAAACGACATCCCGCTCATCGATCTTCTCCTGTTTTCCTTTGAACCGGACTTCCTTTTTCGGCCTGGGAGAAAGAACGATGATCAAGACAAAAATGCCCCAGAATAAAAACACACCTAAAAAAATCTGATCTCTGAGTGGAATGGAAAGTAAAAATATAAATCCGTTGAAGACTGCAATTGTGCAAAATAAGATCAAACTTCTCCAAAAGGCTCTTTTTTCCCTCTCCAGGTAACTGGTCAAAGAAAAGAGAAGAAAAAAACAAAGGGTGATGAAAAAAGTCAGTTCCCCAAGAATCAGCTGCAGATTCATGTTTCTGCTTCACTTTATATACTCTACCCCTTATTTGTCAATTCTCTCTTGGCTCGATGACAAGCTAGTCGGAAACGTTTGAGCACGAGAGGAATAAATAAACCGGAAACTGATTTCATTGATGTCTCACCTTTTGGATGATGACAATAGGTTGAGGAGAGCGATAAAAAGAGCGGCACCGACTACGGACCAGATAAGGGGAAAAGAGTGCCCGCCAATCTTCAGGAGCGGAAAGAGCGGCAGGTCCAACTTGTCGGCAATAAAAACCCCGATGAGAGCTCCGATAAAACCGAGGGCGACAGATGCCAAACAGCCCAAGTTCTTTCGCCCGGCGATTTTTGCCCCAATGGCCCCTGTGATTGAGGCCACAAACAGCAAAAACAATAAGGAAAAAAATGTCATTTTGCTTGCCTTTATTGAATGGTATATCTGAATCCGAGATGGAGAACAAACGCGCTCAGATTGATTGTAAAATCTTCGACAGACAATCCAATATTCATGTCCTGAACCGTCGTTTTAGCCTGGGCTACCCTGAAAAGATAGGACACTTCACCAACGATGGAAATATTTCCCGTCAAGTCCATCTCCATTCCGACGCCGATCTTTCCCCCCGGACCGTTCTCAATTTTTTGAGATAAAGATATTTCAGGGATAGTGATGATATCTCCCAACCTGAACCTGGAAAAAACAAATCCCCCGCCAAGAAATACATAAGGTGTAATAGCTCTATCGGGCATCAGAAAATACGCGGCAGACACCATAAAGGGATTGACGTAAACCGTTCCATCCAAGAGTTCACCGGCATTTCCGTTGACTTCACTGGTCCAGTGTCCGAAGTCTAAGGAGAGAAACAACTTCTGCTTAATAGGGATCGAGAATCCGATGCTCGACCAGAGTCCGGCACCAATATTCTTTTCCATCGGAGATGAGGCTCCCATGAAGCCTTGAACACGTATAACTCTCCCTTCTTGGTTGAAAACTGTACCCGGATTAAGAAAGAATAACATCAGACCAAAAGAAACCGCCATTAAAGAGCGACGTTTCATCTCATTCTCCTCTTCACTTCTATTGTATCTATTTTTTTTTCGTTATGCTACATTATTGGACTGGCCGACTTGAGGAGGGCGCATGAATTTTTTTCACTATTACAAATCACGCCAGGGTGAGATGGTCAATCTCCTGAAAGAGCTCGTTCGGCTGGAATCACCCTCAAATGACATCAAATCCGTCAACAAATGCACAACCTATCTCGCCCAGATCCTGAGGAAAAACGGTGCTAAGGTGACGCGTTATCCGCAGAAGAACATCGGAGATCTCTATCTGGCCGAGTATCCTGCCAAAAAGTCCAAAGAGAGATTGGATCAAATCCTGCTTTTGACTCATATCGATACGGTCTGGCCGGTCGGTAAAATTGAAGAAATGCCCTTCTATCTCTCCGGCAGCAAACTGCATGGTCCCGGCGTACTGGATATGAAAGCCGGAATTTTAGTGGCCGCCTATGCTCTGAAAACACTGAACGATTTGAATATTCTTCCCGAAAAAAAGATAGCGCTGTTTATCAATTCAGCGGAGGAAATCGGGGATGTCAACTCCTACGCTTTTATTGAGAAACTGGCTAAAAAATCATCCAGAGTTCTCTGTCTCGAACCCTCGCTTCCGGGGGGAGCCCTCAAAATCCAGAGAAAAGGCAGGCTCGTCGTACGGCTCAGCTCATCGGGAAAAGCCGCCCATGCCGGCAATCCTGCCCAGGGTGTCAACGCGATTGAAGAGTTGATGATGCAGCTCCGGAACTTGTCCAAACTGAAGACTAAAGAGACAACCGTCAACATCGGAATCATAGAAGGGGGAGAAAAAGCCAATATAGTAGCAGAAAAGGCGGAGGCCGTGCTCGATTTTCGGTTCTGGGACAACAATCAGAAACAAAAAGTTATCGATTATTTCAAACAACTTTCTCCTTGTCTCGCGGGAGCCAAGTCCAAGTATAAAGTCGAAAGCCTGACTCCACCTATGGAAAAAACAAAAGGAAACCTCCGATTACTGAATGAAGTTCAAGAAATTGCCGATTCACTTGGAATAAAACTCGAAGCCGGAAAAACCGGCGGAGGCTCGGATGCATCTATCGCTTCGAACTTGGGTGTTCCCACTCTGGATGGGCTGGGACCGGACGGGGACGGGATACATGCGGAGAATGAACATCTCATTCTGCCTTCCCTAGTGGAGAGGACGGCTCTTCTGACGGAACTGCTCTGCCGGCTCTGATTGACTGATTTCCGCTTTTTTGTTAATTTAAATTTTTCTATCTCTTCACTCTTTACAGACGGAGCTTCATTTTGATCAAAAAGGACTATCTTCTCTCTCCTGGGCCGACTCCCCTTCCCCCAAGCGTTCTTTCCGTTGCCGCCGAACCCATCATCCACCACCGGACTCCGGAATTCTCAAACATCTACAAGGATGTGACAGAAGGTTTGGAATACGTGTTCCAGACACAAAATGACGTCTTCATCATGGCCTCATCGGGCACCGGGGCCATGGAAGCGGCCGTTGTCAACACACTGAGTCCAGGCGATAAAATCATCTCCGTCAACTGCGGAAAATTCGCCGCCAGATGGGGCAAAATCGCCCGGGCATATGGAGCGGAAGTCAATGAAATAATCCTCGCCTGGGGAGACACTCTGTCCAAAGACAAACTGGCTCAGGAGCTGGCAGCCAATCCGGACACAAAAGCTGTCTTCACAACCCTGGCCGCCACATCGACAGGAACCCTCTACGACATTCAAGGATTCGGTCAAGAGGTGTCTCAATCGGAGGCGCTCCTTATAGTGGACGGCATCTCCGGCCTGGGAGCCACTCCCTGTCCTATGGACGAATGGAAGATTGACGTCCTCATTTCCGGCTCGCAAAAATCTTTCATGAGCCCACCCGGTTTGTCTTACATTTCTTTCAATCAGAAAGCATGGGATCGTGTCGAACTTTCCATGATGCCCAAATTCTATTTTGATGCCAAGGAGTACAAAAAGAGTCTGGATAAACAAACAAGTCCCTGGACTCCAGCTATCTCATTGATCGTCCAACAGAAAAAAGCGCTGGAGATCATTCAATCGATCGGGCTGGATAACCTCATTCGCCATCATCAAACTCTTGGCGAAGCCGTCAGGGCCGGTGTTCGGGCCCTAGGACTCGAACTCTTATCGAAAAATCCAGGGAATATTTTGACTGCCGTCAAAGTCCCGGAGGGAATAGACGGAGTCAAACTGGTCCGGCTCATGCACGACAAATATGGAGCCTATATCGCAGGCGCTCAGGATCCTCATAAGGGCGAATTTTTTCGTGTCGCCCATTTGGGATATATGGGAGGCTTTGATGTCATCACCGCGCTCTCGGCTCTCGAAATGACACTTTCCGACATGGGATTCGCCTTCGAGAGCGGGAACGCCGTCAAAGCCGCCGAAGAAATTTTAAAGGAGAAATGGGAATGAAAAAAATTCTTATGGCTGACGCTCTCAATCCTGAAGCAATTGAAGAGCTCAAGGCCGTCCCTGATTTTGAGGTCACCCTTAAAACTGGAATGGATGAGCAGGAACTGGTCAACACAATCCCTGATTTTAATGCCATCGTTGTCCGCAGCGCGACAAAAGTGACCAAAAATGTCATTGACGCATCTTCCGGTCTGGAACTTATTGTGAGAGCGGGCATTGGTTTGGATAACATCGATCTTGCCGCCTCCAAAGAAAAGGGCGTCCAGGTCGCCAACACCCCCTCGGCCACCACGAATTCCGTATCTGAAATGACATTCGGATTGATGCTGTCGTCAGTGCGGAATCTAGGCAAGGCCAATCTTTCCATGAAAGAACACAAGTGGGAAAAAAAGCAGCTCGGAGGCACTGAGCTTTTTGAGAAAACACTGGGGATTATTGGCAGCGGAAGGATCGGTCTTGACGTCGTCAAAAAAGCTCTTGCCTTCGGCATGAAAGCGGTAGCCTTTGACATCGTTGACGTCAAAACCGATATGGATATCCGGCAGGTCAGCCTGGACGATCTTCTGGCTCAGGCCGACATCATCTCCCTTCATCTTCCCCTCACCGAACAAACACGTCATATGATCAGCGACGAGGAGTTTTCGAAAATGAAAGACGGAGTGATTCTCGTCAATGCCTCCCGCGGAGGGATCGTGGATGAAGCGGCCCTGCTCAAAGCTTTGGAATCGGGAAAAGTCAGGACTGCCGCTCTCGATGTCTACGAAAAGGAACCTCCCCTCGATTTTGCACTGGTCGATCATCCCAATGTGATTGCCTCTCCTCATATCGGGGCGGCCGCCAAAGAAGGGCAGTCGAGAGCAGGCTTCGAAGTCGTTCGGATTCTCAAGGAACGATTGTCCGGAACTTCTTCTTGAACGGACTTCTCAGGCAAACATCATGTTTTCAGTCCGGGAACATAAAGGACGTTAAGAGAAACAGACGGCCTTGAGTGTCCCAAGGCGAACATATCGGGCAATTGGTTAAAGTGGTTCTCTTCCATTTTGTGTGGGTCAAATAAATGGATGAGAACCGTTAAAATAAATGCGATGAGGTGAAATATGGTCTATCTGGACAACAATGCGACAACGCCCTTGGATCCTGCAGTTATCGAAAAAATGACCTCTTTTTCCAAAGAGTATTTCGGAAATCCGTCTTCTCTCTATCCCCTCGGCAGAGCAGTCAAAGACCTCATCACCCAGTCTCGAGAGGCCATTGCCCAGGCATTGGGGGCGATGCGGACAGAAATCGTCTTCACCGGTTCGGGGACGGAAGCCGACAATTTTGCCGTCCGGGGAGTGTTGAGTGCTACCATGCCCGAAAAGAATCAATTCATCACTTCGGCCATCGAACACCCGGCCATCATGGAACCGGCTCGATACCTGTCAAACAAAGGTGTGGAAGTCGTCTACATTCCGGTCGACGAGTTCGGTGAGATCGACTTAGGTGCGCTGCAAGACGCCGTTTCCGACCGGACGGCTCTCATCTCCATCATGCATGCCAACAATGAACTGGGCACTATTCAATCCCTAGAAGAGGTCGTCAGGATAGCTCATAAACGGGGTATTCTTGTTCACACCGACGCCATCCAAACATTCGGCAAAATCGATGTCAATGTTAAAAAACTCGATGTGGACCTGCTCTCTATATCGGCTCACAAAATCTACGGCCCGAAGGGGATCGGAGCGCTCTATATCCGTAAAGGAACACCCATCCGCCCATTGATTTACGGAGGACATCAAGAACGCGAGCTGAGAGCGGGAACTGAGAACACGATAGGGATTTTCGGTTTCGGCGAGGCCGCCCGACAGACGATGGAAAAAAGGGAAAAAGACAGCAAAACCATCGGCAGGCTGGCGGAACGGCTCAAACGGGGACTAGAAGAACAAATACCCAATGTCA
>CBFDBS010000017.1:0-16281 GCA_965603105.1 uncultured bacterium | reverse complement strand
GTTCGGTCATTTTAAAAGGCGGTCCGCCTGACGCCGATCTGATCCTCCATCCAATGGCCTTTGCCGGCTGGGTTGGTATTCTGGTAACGGCTCTCAATCTTTTCCCCATCGGGCAGCTCGACGGAGGCCATGTCTTTTATGCGCTCCTTGGGCAGAAATCCCGCCTCTATTCCCGGTACATACTGGCGGCCTTCATAGTCATGGGAATTTTCTTCTGGGCAGGCTGGTTTGTTTGGGCCTTTCTGATCGGAATTTTAGGGCTTAAGCATCCGCAGATCGTCGATGAAGACACTCCTCTTTCACCTCGCAGGAAATGGATTGCCTTTTTTATACTGATTATTTTTATTCTCAGTTTCATTCCGGATCCCATCAAAGGTTACAGTCTGCTTGATCTCATTGGAGGCGTTCCGCTTTGAGGTGGTCAGAGGGCGCTTGGGACGCCTAAAGTTTTTCACAGTTTTTGTGGAAAAGTTGTGGAAATCGAGCGGCTTTACAACCTCAAAATTCAGAAAAATCTAGACCCTAGGACAGATTGCACAAGATTTGGGCGCTAAGTCTAAGTTGTAGATAATAAAAGAAATATAAAGTCGCTGATAATAAATAAGTTACAAAGATCTATAAATGGGATAAATTTGGGACAGACCCATATTTTACCTGATGGACAAAATCTAATGATGGATTTATACTGTGGAACCTTAGAGGAATTAAGGCCGGAATGAAACAAGAAATTTGGGACTGTCCCCAATTTATATGAGGTGTGTGGAGAGCATGACGGACAAGCGGGTTTCTCAGATTGAGGAAGAGCTGAGCATCCTCAAGAAGAAATATGAACTGAAGAAGATCACTCATCGGGAGTTCAAAGAAAGTCTCAAAAAACTGCGTTTCAAGGATGACCTAGGAAAGTACTGGACTATCGGTGTCCAGAGTGGGGACTGGTACTATTTTGACGGAACGTCCTGGATCAAGTCGCATCCTCCTTCCTTTAAAATGGGGAAGGCCATCTGCATCTACTGCGGCTACGAGAATGATTTGAGGAACGAATCATGTGTCCAATGCGGCGGTCATATGGACAGCGATGCTAAAAGGTGTCCTGACTGCGATACTCGATTGAGGGATGACTCGTTAGAATGTCCATTCTGCAGCAACAAACATAAATTTTTGGAACGAGAGGCAGAAGAGGATGAGGAGACCAACAATCCCGAAGGCGGCGCTGAATTTGTATTCCATTCACTGAATTCTTTATCGTTTCTTTTTTTTTGGGGAGTAATAGGCTTGGTCTCGGGCATTCTTTTGGGCACCTACTCCGCTGTATCCGGCTCATTTTCCGCTACCATTCAATATTTCCCAGAGTTTCTCAAAGCTCTCCAAGGTAAAATCTTAGGAGGGATTGTCTTCGGGATTATCGGGGCCGTTTCCGGTTTTATCCTTTTGGCTGTGTGTGGTTTTATAGCGGCTGGCCTAATCAATTTTGTCCTGTCTTTGGTGGGGGGGATAAGAATGAAGGTATCCAGACCTGATTAGGCTTTATCTTTGTTGGTTCTCTTCCATTTTGTGTGAAGCTATTCTTCCTTTATACGAGCCGATGGGTCCTGTCCGGCTCCTCCTCCATCCTCCTTCGCATGGGGGTGGAGGGCCTCCTCCGCCGGCCACCCATCTGCTTTTTCGGGGGCAGAAATGATTCATATTTAGCATTTTCTGGCCACACAAATGAAAGATAACCTCCTCATTTTTGTTTGAGAGGAATTTCTTTCTGTCCCAGTCTGCGCAGCCCATAGGCGATCTGTCCGACCGAGATGGATTCGTCGTTCGGGGAATAGATCAAAGGTCGGAGAACCCGGAATCCATTCTTCTTCAGCAGAGATTCCGACTTCTCTAAGAGCTTTTTATTCAAAAAGACGCCTCCGCTTAAAACGATTGTTTCGATTCCCATCTCTTCTCTGGTTTTTTTTGCCAGGTTGACAATCAATGCCGCCAGCGTGTTATGAAATTTGGCCGCAATAATTGGGACAGGATGTCCAGCTTCAAGATCATTCACTAGTGATTCAAACATGTTTTTAAAATTGATTTCTATCGATTCCGATTTTTTTCCCAATAAAAAACCGTATTTTCCCCGGTAGGTTCGATCAGCTGCCGCTTCCAGCCTCATTGGGGCTTCTGCTTCGAATTCAACAGCCATAGGAGCCAGCCCCGTAAGAAAGGAAACGGCATCGAACAACCGGCCGCAACTGGAGGAAAGAGGCGAGTTGATGTTCAGCCGGATCATCTCCGTCAATCCTTGAATTTGACTGCGGCTCACCTGCTTAAAGGCTTCGGTTTGAGGAATGTTCGCGCCAAAGGCATCTATTAAATAAGATAAAGCCATCCGCCAGGGCTGTCTGGCAGCCGTATCTCCTCCAGGAAGTGGAACATTTCGAAAATGAGCGTATCTCCGGAAGCTGTCGTAGTTGGCGATGAGGAACTCTCCTCCCCAGGCGCTCCCATCCTGGCCGTATCCATAGCCGTCCCAGGCGACTCCCAAGACTTTTTCTTCCGGTTGGAGGCCGTGTTCCAAGAGGACTGCAAGGACATGGGCGTAGTGGTGCTGGACTTGATAATGGGGGAGCCCGGTGTCTTGGGCATAGCGCGTTGTGTGGAAGTTTGGATGGAGGTCGGAAACAACGGCAACAGGTTGTATCTGAAAAAGATGAGTCAGGTGGGAAATCGTCTCTTCAAAATACCGGAAATTCTGGTATTCGTCCAAATCGCCCAGGAATTGACTTGTAACGACATAGCCTTTCTTGCTGACCGAGATAGTGTTTTTGAGCTCTGCCCCAAGGGCAAGAATATGTTCCCGGGACTCCAGTCCACGAGGAATCCTCTGCGGGTAAGGAACATAACCGCGTGCCCTCCGGACAAAGAGAGGTTGATTGTTGGCCATTCTCATCACTGAGTCATCCGCCCTGGACAATATGGGGCGGTCGTGAGTGAGGATATAATCGCAGAGCTCGGAGATGCCCTCGGATTCATCTTTCATGATAGGGGAATCTTTTTTGTTTGAGCTTGTCGCCACAATCAGTTCAAGCTCATCGAGGAGGAGACAGTGGAGTGGAGTATAGGGCAGCATGAATCCCAGTTCATCGAGTCCTGGAGCAATTCCCTCAATGGTTTTTTTTATTGGGAGCAGGACGATCGGGCGGTTGGGGGAAAGGAGCAGTTCCATGTCGGTGGGATTGATAACCGCATAATTGGAAATGACGTGTATGTCTTTGGCCATCAAGGCGAAGGGCTTCCTCTTTCTCTGTTTGATCTTCCGCAAACGGTTCACGGCATCGAGATTAAGCGCGTCACAGACAAGATGGAACCCGCCGAGACCTTTGATGCCGAGGATCTTGCCCCCTCTGATCAGGTCGACCGCTTTGCCTACTCCTCCTTTTTGCTTTCTCCCTTTCTTGGACTCGAGGAGTGTGATCTTAGGCCCACAGACAGGACAGGCGATTGGTTGAGCGTGGTATCTCCTGTCAAGAGGGTTCTCATACTCTTTGCGGCAGTCGGCGCACATTTCGAATCCGTCCATTGTCGTTTTGGCTCTATCATAGGGAAGGGAACAAACAATAGTGTAGCGCGGACCGCAGTCAGTGCAGTTGATAAAAGGATAATGATACCTCCGGTCGGCCGGTGTCTTCATTTCTTCCGCACAGTTGCCGCAGACCGAGATGTCGGGAGAGATAAAAACAAAGCTCTCTCCCTGCTTCGATTTCTTAATATCGAAACTTCGACAGCTTTGGAAATCGGCCGCAGTGATGTCTATCTGCTCGATTCGGGAAAGGCCTGGTTTGGAATTTTCAAGTTCAACAAAGAATTTCTCGAAGTTTTCCGCTTTATTGGATTCCAGATGGACTTCCACGCCAAAACCGATGTTTTTAACCCACCCTTTGTATCCGTGTTTAAGAGCGAGGCGGTAGATGAACGGTCTAAATCCAACGCCTTGGACAACGCCGAAAATCACGGCCTTGACGGCATGCCCCTTTTTCTTTTGACCTTCCATTTTGGTTTTTGTCACCGGCGGCTGTACTCGCATCCACAGTAGTTTTGTCTGTAAAGACCAAAACTATCACTCATGAAAACGCTTTTTCGGAAACCATCCTTCTTTTTGAAATTGGCTTCCAGAAAAGTGATCTTATGCCGGGCGGCCCACATCCGGCCAATCCTGTTTATCACATCGGCTTTTTTCCAGGGGCTCAAGCTCATGACCGTCGTGAACACATCGATATTCCTCTCAGCGGCCAGAGCGGCTGTGTTCTCCAGTCTCAAAGCAAAGCAGATATCGCAGCGCCTTCCTTTTTCCGGTTCCGAACTGAATTTTCGCGTCACTTCGAACCATCTTTCCGTATCATATTCTCCCTCAATGAGAGTCACGTTTAAGAACCTGGCCACTTTTCGCGCCTCTTGAAGTCTCAGTTCGTATTCTCCTTTGGGATGGATATTGGGATTGTAGAAATATCCCCTGACCTCATAATCCTTTTCCAAAAGGTTTAAAACATAGAGTGCATCGGGGGCGCAGCAGACATGGACGAGAATTTTAGGCTTCATGACTGTTTATTTTAAACTGAATGGAGAAAAGCGTAAAGGCGGAACTCAGTCCAGTTCCTTGAGCTGTCTTTCAATTTCTTCTATTTTTTTGTTTGTTCTGTCGATCTGAGAATAAAGGAGCATTAGGCTTTCGTGCTCGATCCTGTTCGAATCGGCCAAGCCTCCCATGTTCTCGAAAAGAGGGACTTTGCGTTTTTCAATTCTCTGTATTTTTTCCTGAATTTTAACTCGATTTCTATCCCATTCGTTGATTTCTTTTTTTATTTCGTCCTGCTCTCTCCTGCTCGTAACTTCGAACTCTTTGGATTCCATGCTTTCGCTATGGATCGATTCCTTCAGGACTTTATCTTCGTTTTCCTGTTCATCGATTTGCCGTTTGAGCTCTTTTATATCCTGCTTTATCTGCTGCTGCAGTTTCGCTATTTCTACTTTTCTTCCGGTTATAGATTCCATCTTCTGCTTTAGGTCAGCTTCATTTTTTTGGGGACCATTTTCAATTTCATTCAAATCTTTATCGAGAACATGCACTTCTTTTTCCACTTTGGCGGCGTCTTTTTTCTTTTGAGCGAGAGAGGATCTGATCTCTTTTATTTTGTTTCCTATTTCCGAAAGCTTTTCATTTTCTATCTTGAGCTCTGCTTTTTTAGCGGATATTTTTATGTTGTATTTGAGGGATTTGTCCTCATAGTTTTTCTTCAGATTGGAAATATTTTCTAGCGTACTCTCCAAATCCTCTTGGAGAAGAACTTTTTTTTCATCCAGCTTGTGAAGAGTTCGGCTGAGCTTTTCTGACTCGGGCACGTCCAGATTTTCTTCCCACGCTTTTTGGCCGAGTTCACGGTAGACGTCGGCTATTTTCCTGCGGGCGATTTTGAGCCTAGTGTGAAGTCGGAATTTGATCAGTCTCTTTTTGGCTCCAAACAGAAACTGGTTCAGCCGTTGTCTAAGTTCTTTGTCACGGAGAAAAATAAAACTGAAAAGAAGGAGAATGACACAGAGAAGAAACCAGAGGATCCAGTAGGGGAGACCCTCTTGTGAACCGGGAGGGGGAGTCTGGGCGCTAAACATGGAGGCAAGATAGGATTTCATTTTTTTCCGCGAATAATTCAGTTATTTTTTGCTTTTCCTCCGCTTTTGTCAAGTGCTTCATCCCTTCCACAAGAAATCGGGGCCTGTCCCCAATTATATATGCGGTGGCTACTTTTTGATTCGGGGATTGACGAGAAAGCGCTTTGTTCTTTTTTCCGGAAATGATTTCCCGTCTCTGAATTGGGGTGCGTTTTGGATGGCCCAGTCGATCATATAGAGACAGGCCTCCAAATTTTCGTTAAAGATAGGCAGGATATCCGCTTCGGAGTTGAAGAACTGTCCTTCACTGATAGACATGGGGGGCAGTTCGATGGTATAGGATGGGATGCCGTATGTTCCGAAAGACCAATCGGTCGTATCCCCGTTTGTCGTATAGAGAGAGCCAGCTGCCCGCCCATAATCATAGACACGCCCATTGACCGCTTCCATGCGTAGTGACATGTTTTTGGCCAGTTCATTGAGCAGGGCATCTTGGTCGGAGGGCTCATAGGTGTATCCCCAGGGATAGAGGATGACTTGCGAGTGGCTGTGATAACTGATCAAAAACTGCAATTGATGCCGGGCAAAGAAATCGCGGAAGGCCTGTGTCTCGGGTTCGGAAAAAGGCTCCGATCCTCTGTAGACCTCCGAATTCGGGTTGGGACTGGAGCCTTCATTGTCGAGGCCCCATTTGTAGCCGTAGTTTCTGTTCAGATCGACACCAAAAGTGCCGTCGCCGTTATCCCGTCTGTTTTTCCTCCAGTAGCGGTAAAAATAGATGGAATACTCCAGGCCGTCCGGATTGAGGAGGGGGATAATCCAGATCTCGCTCCGGTCAACGAGGTTTTGAACGGCTGAGACAGTGTCGTAGTTTTCGAGAAGGTATTTTCCGAGAAGATAAGGGACTTCGACCGAGATCCATTCCCGGGCATGATGACAGCCGATGAACAGGACTTCAGCTTCATCCTCATCGCTAGCCACATTGTCCGAGATTTTAAGTGCATAGATATTTCTGTTTTCCAAACTGGTGCCGAGGACCGAGACCTGGGCGAGACCGGGGTAAGAGCTTTCCAGGGCGAATAGATCCCTTTCCAGTTCAGGATAGGAGTGAAAATCACCGTTGATCCCTCCCTCGACCGAAGCATTTTGCTGGGAATAAGGATAGAAATTTTGTGTTTCGACCGTAAAATCCAAAACCTTCAGCTGAAAATTGCTGAGGTCCTCATAGTCGGCCACGATGTAAATTTTGCCGTCTTTTTCCATCAGAATGTCAGGTTTAATCTCTAAAAGTTTCCTCAGGTTCTCTTCATTTTTAACGACACTCACTATTTGCGTGCTGCTATAATCCTGAGGCAGAAGAGGAGCCGAAAAAACTGTGACGGCCAGGAGCAGGGTCCATATTTTTCTCGTCATTTTTTCCTCATCCAAAATGTTTTCGATAGATGTCCTGTTTTCTCTTTCACAGCACCCTTCCTGTTTGCAAGCTGACCGTGATTAGAATTTTCTTAATGGCCAGATTGTGTCCGGAACCGGACTCCTTTCCGAGAAAATAAGCAAAATCCGCAACGACATTTCTATACTTGAAGCCCGTACCCAGGGTCAGTCCATAGTAGAATGAGTTGGGGGTTCTCATAGGTTGAGGATCGTAGATGAAACCGAAGCGGAGGGGACTCACCATGTTCAAATTGAAGAGAGAGTATCTGCTGAACAGCTCAAATCCAACATTGGCCTTGATGATGTTCCTAAAGTCCCGGGGAAGAATTTCATCGAATAACTCCACCTCATACCGAGCCCAGTTGAAGTAGGACACATCGGCCGCAAACAGAACTTCTCTGAAAACTTCAAAATTCATCCCCAACCCGATAACCATCGGTTGAAGAAAGGCACTCTCTCCTCCGCCAGTGATTTGAATGTCTGTATTTGCTGCCGGAAACTCAAATCTGTATAGGCTATCGCCATCGGCTTTTCTTTTGTAAGGAGTCCTGAAAACGGCCGCTAGCGACATCGTTTTGGACGGACTCCAAACAATCCCCCCGTTCAAATAAAATCCTTTCAATTGAAGGGTTTTGCTGTCGGAGATTGTCTTATCGGAAAAAAACCATTGTTCTACAATGTGCTTCTCAAAATTTCCTCTGACATAGTTCAGTCCCAGCCCGATGGACAAGCTGTCGGAAATTTTTTTGGCCCCCGAAAGATTGAAGTTAACAAGGATCCCATTCTGTTCAAAGCTCAAGGTGTAATACAACTGGTTTCCATAAGTGTAATTCCCGTTCGTGTCCGGCCGGTTGAAGCTTTCTTGGTTGGATACCGAGAGTGACAGAGCCCAATCCCCGATTCTTCCCGAAAGTCCGATATAATCGCCCGAGAAAATTCCGAGAGTCTGGTTCTGTACAGACGTGAAAACACCGGTATTGTAGATGGAATACCTGTATAAAGATGCGGCATTATAGGCTCCGGAGAGACAAATCGACAGTTGAGGAAGCTGTATCAAGAGGGCGGGATTGAGGAGTGAAGAAGAACTATCGACTGCTAGAGTGAAGCCGGCACCTCCCCGTCCGAGTGAGGCGGCTGTTTGGATTCCATAGGTGTTCCAGGTCTGAATCGGGGCTTCGTCCTCATATTGGCCCATATCCATTTGAGCACGTATGAACTGGGGAGCCTCCATCAATAGCCCTAGGATCATGGCACAAAGAACAGTTAACTTGTTTTTTTTCATGAGACTGCAATTTTAGCCGTCTTTCCCGGGATTTGCAAATTGAAAAAAATTGTGCTATAGAGTTAGGATTTAAAAGAGTAAAAATGAAAAATAGCAACAAAAAACGGATAAAAATTGTGGGTTCGGGCTTCCATGTCCCCGAGAAAATCTTGACCAATGCCGATCTCGAAAAAATGGTCGATACTTCGGATGAGTGGATTACAACCAGAACCGGAATCAAAGAGAGAAGGATCGCTTCTCAGGAACAGGCCTCATCCGACCTGGGAATAAAAGCTGGCCGGAGGGCACTGGACGATGCCGGTCTTGAAGCCAAGGATATTGACCTCATTATTGTAGCCACCTCAACCCCGGATACAATTTTCCCTTCGACAGCCTGCTGGATTCAGAGCGGATTGGGCGCCGGTCACGTGCCCGCTTTTGATCTTTCGGCCGGCTGCACCGGATTCATTTACGGCATGATCATTGCTGAAAGCTTCATCCGTGCTGGATCGGTCAAGCGCATCCTTTTGATCGGAGCGGAGCTTTTAACCAAGTTCACCAACTGGAAGGACAGAAACACCTGTGTTCTTTTCGGAGATGCCGCAGCGGCGTTTGTTCTTGAAGAGAGCAATGATGATTCCGGAATGCTGTCTTCCTACTGGAAAGCGGATGGGAATCTTGCCGAAATCATCACTCTTCTCGGAGGCGGCAGTCGAAATCCCGCCAGCCATGAGACAGTCGACCAAGATCTTCATTATCTCGCAATGAAAGGGAATGAAGTCTTCAAGCACGCTGTCAAAATGATGGGCGAGGCGGCAGTGCTGGCCTTGAAAAAGGCGGGACTGACGAAAGAGGATGTCAGCTTCCTCATTGCCCATCAGGCCAATATTCGGATCGTCGAGGCCACCGGTAGGCGCCTCAAACTTCCCCCTGAAAAAGTCTATGTGAACATTCACAAATACGGAAATGTTTCAGTGGCCACAATCCCCATCGGTTTGCATGAGCTCAAAGAAGAGGGCAGGTTGAAAAAGGGGGACATCATTGTCATGGATGCTTTCGGTGCCGGGGCGACCTGGGGGGCCGTCGTCTATAAGTGGTGACACGACCACTCTTTCGGACCTCAAAGGGAAAGTCGTCCTTCTGAATTTCTGGACGACCTGGTGCGGTCCAGGCAAAGAGGAAATTCTCCATTTCAATAAAGCCTATGTCCAGTATAAAGACTGAGGTCTTTATATCCTGGGAGTTTCCATCGACAGGGGAGAAAATCTAGTCCGGAGATTTCTCGACCATATCGCCCTTTTTTAGCGCGTAGGGAAAAGGGGATGATATCCATTCAACCGGATATTCCTGTATAATTAAAGAGGTTCTCTTCCATTCCGGTGTATTATCCACACAAAATGGAAGAGAAATATTAAGAATAAAGAGAGGTACGAATGAGTAAAGAAACAAGGATAAACATACTTAAAGGGGCTCTGCTTCTCGAATACAAAGGAAAGGCTCTTTTTGATTCCGTGGCCGGCAATACGGAGCTCGAAGAGGTGAAGGAACTTTTCCGAATTCTGGCCCATGAAGAGGAAAATCACATCGCCATGCTGCAAAAACAGCTCGTAAGGCTTGTTAAAGGTGGAGAGCTCGATGAGACTTCCAGTTCCGAAGAGCTCCCGTCTTCTACGGCCGAAGCCGTTCTCACCCAGACTATTGTCGACAGGGTTCACGGTGCCGGCTACGAAGCCGCCGTTATTTCAGCCGCTCTGGATTTCGAAAAGAAGGCCGTCAAGTTCTATACCGAGCAGTCTGCTGTGGCAGAGACAGAAGAGGAAAAACATCTCTATGAGTGGTTGAAGCGATGGGAAACCGGCCACATGCAGATGCTGGCCGAAATGGATGAGGGATTGAAGGAAAAAATCTGGTATGACAACCAATTCTGGCCTCTGGATTGAGGCCTGTTCAAACCAAATTCATTCCTAATTCGATCGCCTGTTCGTTGAGGGGAATCAAATGGTGGTGACGTTCGGGAAGCGAGTCTTTGAGAGCGATAAGAACCGATTCCTTCTTGACGATGCCGTTGATTTTGACCAAAGCTCCGAGAATGATCATGTTCATCACTTTGCCGTTTTTCAGCTCATTGTTCGCTTTGTCGATGGCAGGAAGACCATAGATTTGAATGTCATTTCGGCTGGGCGCCTCCTTGATGATGGTGCTTTCCCAGATGAGGATTCCTCCCTTTTTGATGTCAGGCTCGAATCTTTTGAGTGAAGGCAGATTGAGTACAGCGGCTACATCATAACTGCTGGCGACAGGGGAGGAGATAGGTTCATCGCTGATGTTGACAACACAGTTGGCTGTCCCCCCTCTCATTTCAGGGCCGTAAGAAGGATACCAACTGATCTCCTTTCCTTCCTTCATGGCCGCGTAGGCTAGGAGAATCCCCATCGAAAGTACGCCTTGTCCTCCGAATCCGGCAAAAATGTATTCTTGCAGCATCTTACAGCCTCCCGCCTGAATTTATCAGTCCTGCTGTCACTTTTCTTCCCTCCTCATTCATTGGACTGCCCCTGTTTCCCGGGTTTCTTGAAGACGCCTAAGGGATAATAAGGGAAGACCTTTTCCTCCAGCCATTTTAGCGATTCTTCGGGAGTGCATTTCCACTGGGAAGGACAGTTGGAGGCCACCTCGATGAATGTCGTTCCCAATCCCTGCATCTGGTATTCGAAGGCGTTCTTGATGGCTTTTTTCGCTTTCCGGGTGTTGGCCGGCGTGTTGCAGCTGACCCTCTCGACATAGGCCACGGATTCGAACTGGGAGACAATTTCCGCCATCTTCATGGGCATGCCGGCCGTTTCCGGATCCCGGCCGTAGGGGCACGTCGAAGACTTCTGGCCTTCCAGAGTGGTAGGAGCCATCTGTCCTCCGGTCATCCCGTAAATGCCGTTGTTGATGAAGATGAAAGTGAAGTTTTCCCCCCGGTTGCAGGCGTGGAGGGTTTCAGCTAATCCGATAGCCGCCAGGTCTCCGTCTCCCTGGTAGGAAAAAACGATCCGGTCGGGAAGCATACGTTTGATTCCGGTACATACTGCGCCCGCCCGCCCGTGGGCAGCTTCCTGCATATCGATGTCCATATAGTTATAGGCGAACACGGAACAACCGACAGGACAAACGCCGATGGTTTTATCCTGAATGTCCATTTCTTCCACCAATTCCATCAATAACTTGTGAACAGTGGAATGGAAGCAGCCGGGACAGTAGTGCATCCTTGTGGAGGTTAGGGTCTTCGGCCGTTCATAGATGAGTTTGTAACCTTCTTTCATCCCTGGCCTCCCTGGTCGATGTGTTTTTTGACCGCATCGAGGACTTCCTGCGGAGTGGGGACGATTCCTCCCATGCGTCCGTAAAAATAAACCGGTTTTTTCCCGCACACGGCAAGCTTGACATCTTCGACCATCTGACCGGCGTTCATCTCGATGGAAATGAAGAATTTGACTTTGTCGCCGGAAGCGATCTCTCCCAATCTGTCGTAGGGGTAAGGCCAGAGTGTGACCGGTCTGAAGAGGCCCAGTTTGAGGCCGGCTTCCCTTCCCATGTCGATGGTCTTTTTTGATATGCGCGAGCACAACCCGAAAGCGGCGATAATGATTTCGGCGTCTTCTGTCTTGTACTCTTCATACCGCACTTCGTTTTCTCTAATTCTCCGGTACTTTTCCTGGAGGATCAGATTCCTTTTTTCCATCTCTTCGGAGGCGATAAAGAGCGAAGTGAGTATGTTGCTTTTTCTGTCCTTGGTTTTTCCCGTTGTCGCCCAGGGCTTGTCGGGTTTGTATTCGATGGGGGGAGGCATCATGACTTTTTCCATCATCTGACCGATGGCTCCGTCGACAAGAAGCATGACCGGTGTGAGATATTTATCGGCCAGCTCGAAAGCGAGAAAGGTGTGGTCGACCATATCCTGAACCGAGTTCGGCCCTAAAACAATCAGGTTATAGTCTCCGTGACCTCCTCCTTTGACGGCCTGGAAGTAGTCTCCCTGGCTGGGCTGGACGGTTCCCAGTCCCGGCCCGCCTCTATTGACGTTGACCAATACACAGGGGAATTCGGAACAGGCGATATAAGAGATGCCTTCCTGCATGAGAGTAAAACCCGGTGAGGAAGTCGTTGTCATAACCCTGGCACCGGCTCCCGCAGCCCCATAGACCATGTTGACGGCTGCGATCTCGCTTTCGGCCTGGATAAATACGTAATTGTGGTTGGGTTCTTCTCTGGCCAGATATTCGATGACTTCGGACTGGGGGGTTATGGGGTATCCGAAGTACCCTTGAAGTCCCGTCCTGATAGCCGCTTCGGCCAGAGCCTCGTTGCCTTTCATCAGTTTGACTTCAGCCACGTTGTTCCTCCCTCTCTTCCGCCACTTTTTTATAGACCGTGATGGCCGCATCGGGACAGATGACCGAGCAGTTCAGGCAGGCGATACATTTGTCTTCGTCGGCCAGGTAGGCGTAATGGAGTCCATAGCTGTTGGTATCCCTTGTATTGAGCGCCAGACAGTCAGTCGGGCAGGCGATGACACACAGGTAACATCCTTTGCAGGTTTCCATGGATATTTCGACATATCCTTTAGCTGGCATTCGTCCTCCTTTTCTTGGTCAAACTCTTGCAGGGGCCTGGAAAATTCACATTCAATCAGTAGCGCAGTTCCTTCCCTTAGCCTAGAGTTCGAAGGACATCACTCTGTGGGAGTGACACTGGATATTCACTGCGGCCGGCATGGAGGCGATGTGGCAGGGGAATGATTCCACGTGGACCGCCAGCGCCGTGCAGCGGCCGCCCATTCCCTGGGGGCCGATACCGAGGTTGTTGATTCTTTTGAGGAGTGTTTTTTCCATTTCTGCATAGAACGGATCCGGGTTGTGGGATCCGAGCGGCTTTCTGAGCAGCGCTTTCTTGGCGAGAAGGGCTGAATATTCAAAATTTCCTCCGACACCCACCCCAACGACGATGGGGGGGCATGGATTCGATCCGCCCTTGTCGGCCGTTTCGACAACGAAGTCTTCTATGCCCTGTTGTCCGGCGGCCGGAGCGAACATGCGGACTGCGCTCATATTTTCGGCGCCGCCTCCCTTGGCGATGAAAGTCACTTTGAACGCGTCTCCGGGTTCGAGTTCCCAGTGGATGAAAACGGGAGTGTTATCGCCTGTGTTTTTCCTGCGGATTGGATCTTCGACTACCGATTTTCTAAGATAGCCCTCGGCGTATCCCGCTTTGGCTCCTTCGGATATCGCTTCCTTGAGACTGCCGAGACCGTCGTCTCTATTGAGTTCAACGTCCTCGCCTATCTCGACGAAGAAGACGGCCAATCCCGTGTCCTGGCAGAGCCCGAGTTTTTCTGTTTTGGCGATTTGGGCGTTTTCGAGGATTTGCTCGAAGACGGCCGTTCCGGCGGGAGATTCCTCTTGCGCTTTCATCTCGTTGATGACATTGAGAACGTCGTCCTGAAGCTCAAAGTTAGCGGTCTGGACAAGCTCTTTTATTTTGTCCCTGACTTCGGACAGATTGATGGTTTTCATATAATACCTCCGGGAAATATGAGATGGTTATGAAAGAAGAAAATCATGAAATCTTAGTTTAGATTCATGACCGAAACGTGTCAAGGATTATGTCGAGGATTTCATTTTTGATTCAATGATTTTCAAAAAAACATATCAATTGTGATTCCCTTCTCATCTTGAGGATTGCTTTTGTCTTGTGAGATTCAATACGCCGGATTGATGACAGTTGAGGAGTTCATGTATAATGGCCGGGACATGATACCGATTCGAGCACTCCTTTCAAATCATATCAATAAGACCACGTCTGTTAACAGAGCTTTTATGATCGCCGAGCTCCGCCAACGAAAAGGAGTTTTTCTTGAGGTCGGTTCCGGATCGGCTCCCTTGTTGAAGTATATAGAGCAGGTGCCGAACGATAATAAAATTGTCATGGATTTACCCGGAGAGCTCGCTGTGGGACGAAATTTGGGTTATAAATGTGTGGAGCAGGATGCTGGTGTGGAAACATGGTTCCTGGCGGATGAATCGGTTGATGTGATCGTGAGCGACCAGTGTATTGAACACATTCCAAATACGGACCATTTTATAAATGAAGCCTCCAGAGTTTTAAAAAAGAAGGGAATTTTTCTCATTTCAACTCCAAATCAAGGAGCGCTCCTCTATATTTTGTACCTGTTGTTAACCATCAATCCTCCAATGAATAATGTTTCCGACCGATTCGTGGGATTGGGAAATCCATTTCACCCGGACCGGTTTAAAGCCAAGGATGAATACGCAGGACATGCCCATTTAAGGCTCTTTTCCACACGGGCCATGAACGATCTGCTGCGTGCCTACGGCTTCAAAATACTGAAAAATCACGGGGGGAGTTGGGGGATTCCCCTGATTGGAAAACCTCTGGCGGCAATTTTCCCCTACTATGGACTGAAGACGACAGTCGTCGCCCAAAAAATTTAGCTCCCCAGGTTAACGGCCATCAACTTCAGTTCCGTCATGTCTTCGATGGCATATTTTAAACCTTCCCGGCCAAAACCTGATTCTTTGACTCCTCCGTAGGGCATATGGTCGATTCGAAATGTAGGAATATCGTTGACGATCACTCCGCCCACATCCAAAGCATCATAGGCTGCAAAAGCCTTGGGAAGATTGTTCGTAAAAATCCCTGCCTGTAGTCCATAGATGGACTTATTGACGGCTGTCAGCACTTTTTCAAAGTCTTTGTATGGATTGACGACAACAACTGGAGCAAAGGCCTCCATACATGAAATTCGGAGCTCGGGTTTGACATTTTCCAGAATTGTCGGTTCGAAGACACTGCCATGCCTTCTTCCGCCGCAGACTAGTCTGGCCCCGTTCTCCAATGCTTCATTGACCCATTCCTCTGTTTGTTCTGCGGCTCCCAGATTGATCATAGGGCCGATGTCGGTCTCTTCATTTAAAGGATCACCGATGTTTAATTTCTGAGTGGATTTCAAAAATGCAGACATGAAGCGGTCATAAATATCTTCATGAAGAAAGATTCTTTGAATGGATATACAGATCTGACCGGAATAAGAAAAGGAACCGAGAACTGTTCTCTGGACGGCATATTCCAGATTTGCATCTGGCTCGATGACAACAGCCGCATTTCCTCCCAACTCCAGCGTAACTCTTTTTTTATAAGCCCGCTTTTTTAGTGCCCAGCCGATGTCCGGACTGCCGGTGAAGGTCACCTTCTTGACTTTATCATCATCGAGTAGAGCTTCGGCAGCCTTATAACCGCAGGGAACGGCGTTGAATCCACCGTTCGGTAATTCGGCATTCTCAATAATACCGGCTAAAATCATAGTGGTGATCGAAACCTGCGACGCAGGCCTGAGAACGACAGTGTTTCCCGAAGCGATAGCGGGAGCGACCTTGTGGGCGACAAGATTGAGAGGAAAATTGAAAGGAGTGATTCCCGCCACGACTCCCAGAGGAAACCGCCTGACAAATCCCCATCTGTTTTTTGTCTGAGGGCTCAAGTCCAGAGGAATGATCTCTCCGGTGATTCTTTTTGCTTCTTCAGCAGCGATTTTAAATGTGCCTACTGCACGCTCGGCTTCGACGCGGGCTGACTTGATGGCCTTTCCCGCCGAAAGTGTGATGGATCGGGCAAGCTCTTCTTTCCTTTTTTCTATCCCTGCCGAGATGCGTTCCAGGATCATTGATCGTTCATGGCTCGAAAGCTTCTTGGTCTTTTCAAAGGCGCTGTGAGCACTTTCGATGCTTGTTTCCACTTGACTCTTGTCCGCGAAATGGACTCTTGAGACAAGGCTCTGGTCATGCGGGGAACGGATGTCCCGCTGTTCCCTTCCTTCTTCCCATTGGCCGTTGATAAAGAGTTTATATTCTGTCATACGTCCTCCATGTGTTCTGTATTTTATACCG
>CBFDBS010000016.1:0-16628 GCA_965603105.1 uncultured bacterium | reverse complement strand
AAAGGCATCTGCTGCGAATGCCTTCAATACCATTGGAAGATGAAGCAGCTTCCGGCCTGCCTTTTCCCGGATGACGTGGAAAGAACGTATGACCGTTCCTTGAGAAGGTTCATAGAGATTTACAAGGATACGGTCTAAAGACACAGGCATTGAAAACACCAAAAGAGTGCGCCAATCTTTACGGTCCCGTTCCGTCCCGAAGACTGGGTTTTTCCTTGGGAATCGATTTCATCCCCTTCAAAACGTGTTCTCTCGACTGTGTGTACTGCCAGTTGGGTCATGTCCCCGAAAAAACCACATTCAGAAAATCCTACATCCCCGCTTCAGAAATCCTTCCTCAGATCGAAAAAACAATCGCTTCCGGAGTTCGCATCGATTATCTCACCTTCTCCGGTTCCGGCGAACCCACCTTGAATTCAGAAATTGGAAAACTCATCCGTAACATCAAGACAATCACCGATATCCCCGTTGCCGTCTTGACCAACGGAACTCTCCTTCAGCGCCCTGAAGTCAGAAAAGCCCTTTCGGCAGCTGACCTGGTCGTCCCCTCTTTGGACGCCGCCACCCAGGATATCTTCGATAGAATAAACCGGCCTCACCCGTCACTCCGGGTCGAGGACATCATCGCCGGCATAAAAAAATTCCGCCGTGAATTCAAGGGGCTAATGTGGATCGAGATTTTGCTGGTCAAAGGCTTCAATGACACAGTCGAGCACCTGAATAAGCTCAAGACCGTCTTGGATGACATCCAGCCCGATAAAATCCAGTTGAACACCGTGGTCAGGCCTCCGGCCGAGGCACTGGCCCGGCCTCTATCGAAGGCCGAGATGGAACGAGTCAAATCCTTTTTGGGAGAGAGGTGTGAAATCATTGCTGATTTCAAGAGAAAGACAGATGATTTGACCATTAAATCATCTGAAGACAGCATTTTGGCTATGCTCAAGAGAAGACCCATGACCACCGCCGATTTGGCCGCCTCTCTCAGCCTTCATCGGGATATCGCCATCAAACAGCTGCAAATCCTTGTCGAGCGAGGAGAGATTCGACCGGTCCAACACAAAGGCCATGTGTACTATGAACCGGCGGAATGAATATAAACCAAGGATTTAGCCATGAAGAATATTGAAGATTTATCTAAGGAAGAGCTCATCCGGCTCCTCCGGGACGCATCCAAAAACTGGCTGGCTCACGACGGTCTTTGGTTTCGAGCCGTAGAAGACACCTTCGGAACCGAGACGGCCATCGAGCTGGATAAAAAGGCCTGGGAGGCTTTTACAGTCATCGAAGCCAAACGGATTATGAAAAGGCTGGATATTAAGCCCGGGGGCGGAATGCCGGCTCTCATCCAGGCCCTCAAATTCAGAATGTATGCCCATATCAATGTCCAGGAGGTCGTCGAACAGGACGAGAAACACTGTGTGTTCCGGATGAACAACTGCCGTGTTCAGGAAGCCAGAAAGAGACAAGATCTGCCTGATTTCCCCTGCAAATCTGTGGGGATTGTCGAATACAGCGGTTTCGCGCGGACCATTGATCCCAGGATCAAGACAACATGCCTCGTCTGCCCTCCTGATCTACACCCGCCCGATTTCTGGTGCGCCTGGGAGTTTTCTATTCATCCTGGTAACGGCGAAATTCAAAGCTGACCGACAAGGTTGACTTGTGCAACAATCCTAAATAGAATATCTTCACTCTCATGGATAAAGTGACTCTGAAAATCCCAAGGCCCTTGTACCTCAAGATAAAACAAGTTATCCAGGGAAGCGGATTCAGCAGCGTCAATGAATTTGTTGTCTATGTCTTGAGGGATCTGATGTCGATCAATATGGAAGAACAGAGCGAGCTGACAAAAAGCGAAATGGACGCCATCAAAAAACGCTTAAAAAACCTCGGCTATTTCTAACCGGCCCTCAATCCCCCCAGAAATTATTTAAAAAAAAAGCGGAAAATTTTATTTTTTTCTTGACATGGGGAAAAACAAGAGTATTATAGTAGTATGATTGTAGTACAATCAGAGCACTTGATGTGGATTCCAGCTGGGATCTGTTGACGAGATCGGATGACTTACGGAAAAACATGAGAGAAGGAAGAAGAATGGAAGAAGATAAGTTACGACAAGAAAGGAATAAAAATGGCTCTCGAGACGCGTTCCAGAGCATGGATTAAGTCTATCGTCTGGAGGATATTGGGTATTCTCATTTTGGGAAGCATTTCCTGGATTATCACCAAAAGCTGGAAGGAAATGTCATTGATCACCATTTTTTTTCACGGCATCCGGGTTTTTCTCTATTATTTTCATGAAAGAGTGTGGGAAAGAATCAAATGGGGAAGGGTTTTGCATCCTTTAAGCAGTTTGCCTGTTCAGAAGGAACTGACGCCGGAAGATCTCATGTTGATCCGCGATCAGCTCAAAGATCTGGGCTATCTGGAATGAAATTCCTCTTTTGAAGGCCGGGTTTCAACTGAAATTTTGAACAGCGGAAGCATCTCTGAATGCATGAATTCAAAGACGCCGCTAAAGGAGGAAAGATGAGGAAAATGATTCTATTTATAGTAGCGGGGGGCCTTCTCTTTCAGGCTTGTTCCCCGGGTCAAAAAGACAATAGGCCGGCGGACAGCGTCACGCTGATCCTCGGCGCCTATACGGTTCCCAAAGAAGTCTATCAGAAAGAAATTTTACCCGCCTTTCAGAAAATGTGGGAGGAAAAAACGGGACAAGCCGTAAAATTCGAAGAGTCGTATATTGCCTCGGGAGCACAATCCCGGGCCATCGCCTCCGGATTCGAAGCGGATATTGCGGCCTTGTCCCTGGAACAGGACGTGAACCGCCTTCAGAAAGAGGGGTTGATCACCCATAACTGGAAAGGCCAAAAGTATAACGGATATGTAACCCGCTCTATAGTCGTCATCGCCCACAGGAGCGGAAATCCCAAAAATATCAGGGATTGGGAAGATCTCTCCAGGGAGGACGTGGATGTCCTCTACCCCAGTCCGAAAACATCCGGTGGGGCCATGTGGGATGTGAATGCCGTCTACGGCGCCGGCCTCAGAGCCGGAGAGGCGGAGACCGGGAAACCGGATCCCGACCTGGCCAAACAGCTGCTGAAATCAATCCAGAGGAGAGTCAAGACTATGGATAAATCCGGCCGGGCTTCGGTCACCACTTTCGAAAACGGTACCGGTGACGCTCTTTTGACCTACGAAAACGAAGCCTTGCTTAGACAAAAGAGCGGAAGAGATTTTCCTTTTCTGATCCCTGAAGCCACGATTCTTATCGAAAATCCCATCGCCCTCGTGGATCGGAACGTGGACAAGCATGGCAATCGAGAGGTAGCCTCCGCCTTCATGGATTTCGTTTTTTCTAGAGAAATGCAGCGGAATTTTGCGAGGTATGGGTTCAGGCCGGTGGACGAGGAGGTTGCCGAAGAATTCGCAGATAAGTACCCAAAACCCCGACTCCTTTTTGACATCTCTTATCTGGGGGGATGGGAAAAAGTCACTAAAGAGATCTACGGAGAAGACGGCATCTGGACTCGAATCATCCAAGAATTGGCCGATGAAAAATAACCGGGCTGGAACTCTGAGCGCAGCGGAAATGATTCCCCGGAGCCTCTCCCTTTTCTACATCGGCTTTCTGATTGTTCTGCCCATTGTGGCCATCACAGCCGAGGCCTTTAAAGGAGGGCTCCTCAATTTATTTCACCGAATCACTCTGCCTCAGGGACTCTATGCCTTGAAACTGACTTTTTTTCTGGCTATATTTCTGGCACTGATCAACATCGTCACCGGCACGGCTACAGCCTGGGTCTTGGTCCGCTACCGTTTCCCGCTCAAAACCTTCATGAATTCTTTGATCGATATTCCTTTCGCCATACCCACGGTAGTCACGGGAATAATGATTGTCGCGCTCTACGGCCCCAACAGTCCAATAGGAAGCTTCTTTGAAAAACAGGGGATCGAAATAATTTTTAATAAACCGGGGATCATTCTGGCCCTCCTCTTCGTCACCTTTCCTTTTGTAGTCCGCTCCGTTCAACCGGTGCTTTTGGAAATGGAGAGGGATATGGAGGAGGCCGCCCAAACGCTCGGAGCTTCCAGATCAACCATCTTTTTCCGCGTGATTCTGCCGGCCCTCTTGCCTTCCATTCTGACCGGAGCCGCCCTCTCCTTCAGCCGGGCTCTGGGCGAGTTCGGGTCCATCATTATCGTTTCTGGAAACATCCCTTTTAAAACCCAAGTTGCTTCGGTCTATATCTACGGGGAAATAGAAAGCGCCAACACCCAGAGCGCTTTGGGAACAGCGGTGGTTTTGCTTTTCATTTCCTTCGTCGTTCTGCTCTTTTTGAACACCCTGCAGAAATGGAGCCATAAGCATGAGCGATGAGCAACATCGTGTCGAACTGACCCGAAGCCGTCATCGTTTCGGCCAATGGCTGCTTCTTTCCTTTGTCCTGCTCTGGTTTTTCATGCTCATCCTGACTCCATTGATAGGGATCATCAGGGAAACCTTCAGCCAAGGGATCGAAGCCATAAAAAACTCCTTGATTATGCCGGCCTCAATCCATGCATTCTGGCTGACCCTCATCATAACAGCCTCCGCGGTCGCTTTGAACACACTCTTCGGCACAATTCTGGCGGTCGTTCTTGCCCGACAGAATTTCAAAGGGAAACTATTCATGGAAAGCACCCTCGATCTTCCTTTTGCCGTCTCTCCGGTTGTGGCCGGCTTCATGTTTATCATCCTGTTCGGACCGAAAGGATGGATCGGAAATTGGTTTGCCTCCCTGAACATAAAAATCATCTACGCCTTCCCCGGGATGCTGATCGCCACCTTGTTTGTCACTCTTCCTTTTGTGGCCCGGGAAGTCCTTCCCGTCCTTCGAGAATTCGGCCCGGAACAGGAAGAAGCCGCCTCGACTCTTGGCGCATCCCAATGGCAGACTTTCTGGAGGGTGACACTTCCGTCTATCAAATGGGGTCTGGCCTACGGAGTCACCCTGACTATTGCGCGCTCGATCGGAGAATTCGGGGCAGTCCTCGTCGTCAGCGGCAGCATTATCAACAGAACGCAAACCGCAACCCTGCGTATCCACGATCAGTTTACCGATTTCAATTATGCAGGAGCTTTCTCTGCTGCACTCCTTCTCGCCGCCGTCTCTTTCGTTCTTCTTAACTTTATCCAACATATCTACAAGCAAAAAGGAATGGATCCAGAATGAGCGGCATTCGAGTCGAAAACGTGACCAAAAAATTCGGGGAATTCGTCGCCGTGGACGACGTCAGTTTTGTAGTCAAAGAGGGTGAGCTCGTCACCCTTCTTGGACCGAGCGGCTCCGGAAAAAGCACGATCCTGCGGATTGTCGCAGGCCTGGAAAGACAGGACCACGGACACGTTTATCTAACGGGAGAGGATGTGACATCTTTGAGTCCCCAGAAACGCAAGATCGGTTTTGTCTTCCAGCATTATGCCCTCTTTAAACACATGACGGTTGAAAAGAATATCGCCTTCGGGCTTGAGATCCGGAAAAAAAATAAAATCCAAATAATAAACAAGATCGCCGAACTCATCGACCTGGTCAAACTGAATGGATATGAAAAACACTATCCCGGCCAGCTTTCAGGGGGCCAGCGCCAGCGGGTGGCACTGGCTAGAGCCCTGGCTCCGGAGCCCAAAGTCCTTCTTCTGGATGAGCCTTTCGGTTCACTGGATGCCAAGGTGCGGAAAAACCTGGCCAAGTGGATCAGACACCTTCACGACAGAATCAGCGTGACAAGCATCTTTGTCACCCATGATCAGAGCGAAGCAATGGAAATTGCAGACAAAATCATTGTCATCAACAGAGGAAGGGTCGAACAAATCGGCAACGCCTCTGAGGTGTACGAGCACCCCCAATCGAAGTTTGTCGCCAGTTTTGTAGGGAATGTCAACGTGATAAACGGACACACTCACCACAACCAAATCGCTATCGAAGGCACGGAAGGCAGAATACTCCAGAAAGCAAACGATGTTCCCGATAACCATGACATTGTCTTACTGGTGCGGCCCGAAGAAGTCGCCATTGAGAAGAGGGCATCAAAAGATTGCAGCATCCCTGCCGTGATTGAAGATATTCATTATCGCGGAAGTTTCTATGAAGTCGATCTAAAAATCGGCTCCAATGATATCAAGTCGACCGTTCAAAAAGAAAGGTACAACAGCAATCCCTGGACCGTCGGCGAACACGTCTTTGTCCTCTTTACAATGTTCAAGGTGTTTGAAGCCTCCGAAGGTCACCGGGCCATCCATCGGATGTTGAAGCAGCTGGGCTACATTGAATGAATTAAAAGAATCCTTTCCATTTGGATAGAAATATGTTATCTATAATTTTTTCCCCTGTTATTTTAAACAGGAAAAATCACTAGTCAAGAAAGGCGGAGAGTTCATCTTATCGGCCATTAGACGCACAGGATTCAAAGGGGGTTTTTTAATCAATATTTATACATCAAAGAACTAATCTATTCATGAGAAGGAGAGAGTATGTTTGAGAACACCTACTTCCCGAAAGCGAAAAAATACTGGTACATGGGCAAGCTTTTCAACTGGGAGGAAACAACCGTTCACCCCATGTGTCACGCACTTCACTATGGAAGTTCTGTGTTTGAAGGTATCAGGGCCTACAAGACAGCTAAAGGACCGGCTGTCTTCCGTCTCCCCGAGCACAACGACAGGCTTTTTCATTCCTCAACGGTCCTTAAAATGAATGTTCCTTACTCCAGAGACGAGATCTCCGAAGCCATCATTCTACTCATTAAAGAGAACGATCTCGATTCGGCCTACATTCGGCCGCTGCTTTTCTATTCCTACGGCAACCTGGGTCTCGTGCCTAAAGCTTCTCCCGCCGAGCTGATGATTGCGGCCTGGGAATGGGGAGCCTATCTGGGAGAGGCCTCGGAAAGGGGAGCCAATGTGGAAATCATCCCCTGGAGGAGGATCCACCACAGTCAGTTCGACCAAAAGGCCAAACTGGGAGGCCTCTATTGTCTTTCCACGATGGGGGGTGTCCTAGCCAGGCAAAAAGGGTACGACGAAGCCGTCTATCTGAATTTAGAGGGGAACATCGCCGAGGGCCCGGGAGAAAACATCTTTATCGTCAAGGACGGAGTTATTATTACCAACGACACATCCGAGTCTATCCTCGAGGGCATCACCAGGACAACCATTCTCGAAATCGCCCGTGATATTGGTTGGGAGACACATATCGGGCCGATGACCAAAGAGGACTTCCTGAATGCAGACGAAGCCTTTTTCTCCGGCACAGCCGTGGAATTGACTCCTATCGTCCGGGTTACCGATGACTCCGACCCAGCGACAGCGGGACGAGAATACGAGATAGGAACTGGGAAAGTGGGAGAAATCACCAAGAAAATGAGAAAACTCTATCTCGAGATTGTCAGAGGCGAGCACGCCGATTATCAAGATTGGCTGACCTACGTCAATGACTGAAAGCCACTGAGAAACCCTCAAAAGGGGAGTCCCTCATTAAGGAAGGAACTCTTATTTCAAAAGGTTGGAATCTATGATCATTATGCTGAATCCCATAGGCTGGGCTCACTCTCCCTTTAAGACAAAGGATGATATCAATCCAAAAAAATACACCGATAGGCAGGGCTTCGATGCCATCGAAGGGGAGCTGGAAATTGAAGAGGAATTTGAGGAAGGACTGACGGATATCGAAGGCTTTTCTCACATCTTCGTCATTTTCGGATTTCATAAATCGGAGGGTTTCAACCTGAAACCCGTACCGCTTCTCGATGATTCTCCGAGGGGGATTTTTTCCACGCGCAGTCCACACCGCCCCAATCCCATCGGCCTGACAGTCATGAAAGTCCTCGGAAGACAGGCCAATATCCTGCATGTCTCGGGGATGGACTTGATCGAAGACACGCCCATTCTGGACATCAAACCTTACACGGCCCGAGATAGAAAAGACGACATCAAGATCGGCTGGCTCACCGGCAAAATACAGTAGGAACCGGAAGCCCAACACCGCCTCACCCGGGCTCCTTCCCAACCCCCTCTCCTTTGTCCTTGTCTCCCGCCCCTCTTTTTTGATATATTCTCTATGTCCTCAATCAGGCAAATACAGTTTATCCCAAGGAGGTTTGATAAAATGTTAAAATATCTATCAATCGCCCTCTGCCTTCTGCTCCTTCTCTCCGTTCCCTCCGCTCTGCAAAGCGCGAAAATATTCCCCTATGACTACAAGATCGAAACGCTGGATAATGGTTTGACCGTTGTCTCCATTCCTCTCGATAATCCTCATATCATCTCCTTCTACACCATCATTCGTTCGGGTTCCCGCAACGAAATCGAGCCTGGCAAATCAGGTTTCGCCCACTTTTTTGAGCACATGATGTTCAAGGGAACTAAAAATGTTCCCACCGAAGCCTACAATGATTTCCTTACTGAGCTGGGAGCCGGAACGAACGGTTACACTACAGACGATTACACCTGCTATTTTGTCGTCTTTGCCGGAAGAGAAAATCTGGAAAGTGTCGTTAGAATCGAAGCCGATCGATTCCTCAATCTTTACTACAATGAAGAAATGCTCAAAACCGAAGCTCCTGTCATCGAAGGCGAGTACTATGCCAGCGTTTCCAATCCGTCCCGACGGATCTACGAAACACTCAGAGATACAGCCTATGAAGAACACTCCTACAAGCATTCCACGCTGGGTTATCTGCAAGACATTCTGGACATGCCTAACCAATTCGAATACAGCCAGCTTTATAAAAAGCGCTTTTACGCTCCCGACAACTCCGTTCTCCTCGTGGCTGGAGATTTCGACCACGACCAGCTGATGGAGCTAGTGAGGAAACACTACGGCCCCTGGGAAAAATCCGGCCACTCACTCGTCACGCCGGAAGAACCGCCCCAGAAAACACAGAAAAGGGCCCACTTCGACTTCCCCTCCCCCACTCTTCCACAACTGGCCATCGGCTTCCATGGCCCCGCCTATTCAGATGAACAGATCGATATGCCGGCCATGGATCTCCTTTCCTCCGTGGCCTTCTCCAGGTCTTCCGACTTCTTTCAGAGATTGGTCATCGAGGAACAGGTCTGCCAATCCTTTTCCGCCAGTTTTTCCGACCACCGCGATCCCTATCTGCTGACTTTCAACGCCACCCTCAAACAGGAAAAAGACCTGCCCTACGTCGAACAAGAGATCTTCAAAGAATTGGAACGGTTGAAAAACGAACTTGTCGACGCAGAAGCGCTGCAACGGGTCAAATCCAATCAGAAGTACTCCTTTGCCAATGCACTGGGGACGACGGATGGAATAGCTGGCAGCCTGGCTCATTTCATCAATCTGACGGGAGACCCGGGAACGGTTAACAAGCTGTATGATCTCTATGAAAAAATCACTCCCGAGGACATCCAGGAAATGACGAAGAAATATTTCACCAAAACAAACAGCACTGTGGTTACTTTGACCGGGGGGAGGACAAAATGAAGAAGAACACATTGTATCTTTTTGGAGTTTTCGTTCTCATATTGGCCTCCCTGCTCACATCCTGTACCCGGCAGAGTTCGGACAAAGTCAAAACCGAACTCCTTCCCGTCGAGGGAAATCCCCTGGTCAGCTTCAGAATATTGATCAATATTGGCTCAGCCAATGATCCGGCCGGAAAAGAAGGCCTCTGCCAGCTAACCTGGAGTTTGCTTGCCAACGGGGGAAGCCAGACGATCGCCTTTAAGGAAATCACTCAGAGGTTTTACCCGATGGCCGCCTTTGTCGGCCTGAGTGTGGACAAGGAGATGTCTGTCTTAACGGGCCAAATCCATACTGACAACCTGGAGGAATATTACGCCATCCTCAAAGACATGTTCCTCGATCCCGGATTCAGAGAAGAAGACTTCATCCGCCTCAAAACAAACCAGCTCAATTATCTGGAAAAATCGATCGTCTCAACCAATGATGAACAATTCGGCAAGGAGATCCTCAATCTGGCCATGTACGAAGGCCATCCCTACGGTCACAATGAGGCCGGAACAGTGGAAAGTGTCAAGAGTCTGACCCTCGAAGACGTCAAGGCCTTCTATAAAGATCATTTTGTCCAGGGCAACATCACTCTCGGCCTTGCCGGAGGATATCCATCGGATTTCCCGGGGCAAATCAAGGGAGACTTTTCCGTCCTCCCCACTGGACACACCCCCCCTCTGGCTTTGCCTGAACAGAGAATGCCCGACGGACTGGAAGTCATTATCGCCGAAAAACAGACACCGGCCACGGCCATTTCCATGGGTTTTCCCGTCTCCATATCCAAGGCAGACGAGGATTACCTTCCTCTCTGGATCGCCGTTTCCCACCTCGGAGAGCACAGACAGCACCTGTCTCTTCTGTTTCAGAAAATAAGAGAAGAACGTGGTCAGAACTACGGAGACTACGCTTATGCGGACCATTTCGTCCAGGGCCGAGGGAAGTTCCCCGCCCAGAACCATTGCCGGCAGCAGCAGTACGTTTCCATCTGGATACGGCCGCTAGCCAACTCCAACCGCCATTTTGTCATCCGGCAGGCCATCTTCGAGCTGAAAAAGCTGGCCCAGGAAGGCATCCCTGAGGAACGGTTCGAGCTGACAAAAAAATACCTCCTCAATTACACCAAACTCTACGCCCAAAACCTTTCCGAGCGCTTGGGCTGGCAGATGGATTCCAAATACTATGGCTATGTTGACTTTTTGGCCAAAATCCAGGAAAGACTGCCCAAAATCACCCTCGAACAGGTCAACAGCGCCATCAAGAAGCATTTGAATTTTGAGAAGATAACCATCGCCGTCATCACCCAAGACGCCGAATCGCTGAGAGACGCACTGATCGCTAACACTCCTTCTCCGATCAGCTACGCCGGTCCCAAGCCCCAGAAGGTCCTGGACGAAGACATGCTCTACGAAGTCTTCCCGCTGGGCGTAAAATCCGGAAATGTCCGGATCGCTCCGGCCATGGAATTTTTCCGGAAACCAGGCATTCCCAAATCGGAGTAGGTTTGTCTGAGTCGAAGAACCCGCCGCCTTTTTTTCTGCCCGGCTCAGGATGAAGTGAACCGGACGCAAGGGGGCCAAAGGGGGAGTTATGGTTGCAAGAAAAACACTTCCGCCGCTTTTCCTTCTTTTTGTCTTTGTCATTTCCCTTCCTGCGGCCAATCAGGATCTGCTGACTGAACTGGGAAAGTATCAACAATTCAAGAGCAAGCGTGTTTCCTCTTTTGACCGGACCGGGGGAAACAACGACCGGCTCTCCATTCCTCCCTCAGAAACGATTGTTCTGGCGGAAATCGAGGGGCCGGCAGCCATCCATCATATCTGGGTCACGATCTCAGCAGAGCCTTTCTACGGAAGAAAGATTATCCTCCGTATGTACTGGGATGGAGAACAGGACCCATCCGTCGAGGCCCCAATCGGCGATTTTTTCGCTGTCGGTCACGGTTTGAACCGCGACTTGAGCTCTCTTCCCATTGCCAACTCTTCTTCCGGCCGGGCAAGAAACTGCTACTGGTCTATGCCCTTCCGGAAATCCGCCCGGATTACGGCCACCAATGAAGGCGGACAAACCGTCGGCGCATTCTATTATTACATCGACTACAGAGAATTGGAGAGTCTTCCCTCCGACACCCCCACCTTTCACGCTCAGTACCGGCAAGAGACACCCTGTGTGCCGGGAAAGAACTATATGATTCTGGACGCTTCTGGACGAGGACACTATGTGGGGTGCAACTTGAGCATCCTGCAGCGGGCGTTGGGCTGGTGGGGAGAAGGCGACGACATGATCTTCGTCGACGGTGAGGAGTTTCCGTCACTTCACGGAACGGGTTCAGAAGACTATTTCTCCGATGCCTGGGGAATGAGGGAAGATGAGAATCTATTCTACGGCTGCCCTCTTCAGGAGCCGGATTTCAAGACCGGGGCCAAGGCCTCCGTCTACCGATTCCACATCCCGGACCCCATCCCCTTCCAGAAATCCATTCGCGTAACCATCGAGCACGGCCATGCCAATGACAGATCGGACTTTTTCTCCTCTGTGGCCTATTGGTACCAGAACGAACCGCATCGGCCGTACCCCGCCCTTCCGCCGGCCGAGCAAAGGCTGCCCTTTGCACTCGAATCGCCGGCCGACTTTGTCCTTCCCCAATGGGTAGAGAGCGAAGCGGCCAATCAAAAAACTTATAAAGACTCTTTAACCGGAATGATCTTCTCGGCGGACAAGTGCGCCCATGCTTTGACATCCTTCTACAATCAAGAGGGCAATCGATACCCTGTCCTGATGACGGAGGACTCCCAAGCCGGAACAAAGGCGAAGGTGTCCTTCGACATCGAGTTCGGGGAGCAGTATGATGTGGATTTCTATTACATGAAAGGACCTCAAATGGGGACCTTTGAGATTGACGGGGAAAGAAGAGGAGAAAACACATCTCCCGAAGCAAAAGAAACGGTAGACGGCTACTCCCCATTCCAGGAACTGGGCCGGATCACGCTGCACGACCTGCGTCTATCGCCCGGGAAAAACACGGTTCAGCTCGAAGTCAGAGGGCGGTCTCCCGAATCCCAGGGGATGAACCTGGCCTTTGTCAGCCTGAGCGCCAGTCCATCCCAGCGCCGGTTTGTTCAGGAATGGAATCTCATCGGCCCTTTCGATGCGCCGGATATGTCCTATCTTCAGAAAACCTATCCTCCCGAAAATGAAAGCTCCCTCGACAATAATTATGAAGGGAAAAACGGAAAGAACGTCGTCTGGAAAACAATGAAAACGGAACCGACGGGCTTTATGCGCTTGGAAGACAGAATCGATCCTCCGGAAAGAGGCATTATCTACGGACTTGTCTATGTCCATGTTCCCGAAGTCTATGATACTCACATGCTCATCGGCAGCGATGACGGAGTCAGGATCTGGTTCAACGACAGGCTCGTTCACACCAATCCGGCTTACCGGGGCTGTTACCCTGACCAGGATCAAATTCCCATCCGCTTGAAAGCGGGTTGGAACAAACTGCTAATCAAAGTTCTCCAGGGAAGTGGCGGTTGGGGTTTCTATGTCCGCTTTATCGATCCAGATGGCGTCCTGCGTTTTTCCACATCTCCCCCTGAACATAATTGAACAAAATGGGGTCAGACTTTGAAAACTTTTTCATATTCTTGAGACGAGAGTTCAACTCTTTTCCAAGTTTTCAAAGTTTTCAAAGTCTGACCCCAAAATCCAACTAGGAAGGTGAAAGGTGAAGGTAGCGTTTTTCGGAGACAGCCTTACCGAAGGCTTTCCAGGAGTGGCCTACTTCAGTCTTTTGAAAAAGATATTCCCAGACCTCGAACTTTTCAACTACGGAAAGGGAGGCGATACCGTGATCAGTCTCTTGAAGAGGCTGGAAAAGCTCACCTTCCCCGAACCCTTTGATATCGCTTTCCTCTGGGTGGGTGTCAATGACGTCTTCGTCAAAACATCCTGGACCTATCCGATTATCAAAACTTTGAGGCGCCAACCTTGGGCCAAGAATCGGGAGACTTTCGGAATTTGTTACCGAAAACTGCTCCACTTTCTTTTGCCCAAAGCGGAACGGCTGTTCACCGTATCGCCGCTGCTCATCGGCGAAGACCTGAATAATCCTTGGAACAGAGAACTCGAAGAATTAAGCCGCATCATCGCCGAATTATCCCACGAGCACGAGTCATGTTTTTACATCGATCTGCGGGAGGTTTTTATATCCAGGATCGACTCAAAATCGGTTTCCCCCTATGTGCCTAAGAGTTTTCTTCGGATTTTAAGGGACGCAACGGCTTTCAAGACAGCCGAAGCCATCGCCGAGGAAGCCTCACGCCGGGGTCTCTTTCTGACTCTGGATGGGGTTCATTTGAATGGGGCCGGCGCCGCTCTTGTGGCCGAATCCTTTGCCCTGGCCATAGAGGGAGGGCTCAAAGAATGATCTCCGGGTCTCTGACGTCCAATAAATGGATGGCAGAATCTCCACCGCAGAATCGGTGAACGAGCCGGCTCAATTCTTCCGCTGCTGTCTCGACTTCATCCAGTCCCGCCGGAGGCAGCCCTTCCACGACAAGAACCGCATTTGACGTTTCCTCCGTCATCTTGGTCTTCTCACACTCCCGCCAGTTCCATCTCCGGCAGAGGATCTCTTTGTCATCCAAATAGACGACTTCACCAGACTGCGCCGGTTCGGATTCCTGTGAATTCAGGGGGATAAAAGGTTCGCCTCCCTTGGCCAGCTGAAGACGGATGTCACCGTCAATCTTATCCAAATCATCCCCTCCAAGAGGAAGCATGTGTTTGAGAGATACAAAATTGTAGACATCGACAAGTTTATTTATGGACTTCAGTCCATTTCCTTTGAGAACCATCCTGTACAGGCTTTCAACCGAGCTCTTGTACTTCTTCGGCTTGGCCCCGAATTCGGAATACGCCCGGCGCCAAGCCTGAATCTTGGGATGCTGAGAAAGAAATTCAGACAAGTAATTACGGCCGATTTCTACTTCGGTTTCCCGGAGGAGTGTTTTGAGTTCTCCACTTTCACCCCTGTTGTCGATTCCAGTAACGGCAACAACTCCCAAGATTAAAACAGGAAAGCGCTCGAATATTTGAGGATCGACCGAAAACTTCATGACAAGAGTTGCCGGGCGGTTTCGAGCATCAGATTCCAGGCCTCTATAACGTGCCGTTCCTCTGTTGTCCTCGAGCCGATAACCATCCGCAAAACATACTTGCCCTTCAGCGACGTATGCGTGAGGAAGACTTTTCCTGTCCGGTTGATGGCCTCCTCGAAGCTTTTGTTCAACTCCGTCAGCCGTTCCTCCACTCTCCCGTCGTTGAGCCGGAAACAAACCACACTGAAATTCACGGGAGCCATGAGTTCAAAGCCGTCTGTTCCGGCCACCCAACCTTCGAAGATCCTGGCAAGCCGAATGTGCTCTCTGACGAGATTCTGAAGGCCCTCGACACCGTAGCTCCTGATAACAAACCAAAGCTTGAGTGCCCGGAACCTCCTCCCCAATTGAATTCCCCAGTCGCGGAAATTCTTCACTTTGGCGTCCACTCCCGTCTTCAAGTATTCGGGATGGATCTCGAAGGTTCGGATCAATACCCCGGGATCCTTTACAAAATAGGCGGAACAATTAAAATTGGTCAACATCCACTTGTGGGGATTGAAAACAAAGGAATCTAAATATTCAGCTCCGTCGAGAATCCCTCTTTTTTCCGGAATAATGGCCGCCGTCCCGGCAAAGGCCGCATCCACGTGGAGCCAAATCCCATGGCGCCGGCAAATCTCCCCGATGCGGGCGAGAGGGTCCACTGCCGTCGAGGACGTCGTCCCCACAGTCGCCACCACGCAGGCGGGCTGCAGCCCGGATTCTATGTCGGCAAGGACGGCCTCTTCCAGTTTTTCGGGGATCATGGCGAAAGCCTCGTCTGTCGGAATCCGTCGAATGTTCTCCGAGCCGTAGCCGGCGATTTTGGCTCCTTTATCCACACTGGAGTGGGCTTCTTCGGAAATATAGATGATAAGGGGCATCTTGAGGCCTTTTGAATTCGACTCAAAACCTGTTTTAAACTCGCGGGCCGTGAGCAGAGCCACAAGAGTTGCGGTCGAAGCCGTGTCCTGAATGACACCCTGCATTCCTTCCGGCAGACCGAGCATCTGCCGCAGCCATTCCAGAACAACTTCTTCCAGCTCGGCCGCGGCCGGTGATGTCTGCCAGATCATACACTGAGCACCAATCCCGGCTGTCAGAAGCTCAGCCAAAACAGACGGGGGGCTGACATTGGCCGGGAAATAGGCATACCATGATGGATGCTGCCAATGGGTGATGCCCGGAATTATGATTTTCTTAAAATCCTCAAAAATCGACTCCATAGACTCTCCCTTGATAGGAGGGCTGGACGGAAGCTGTTCCCGCACTGCTCCCGGTTCGACCTGCGAAAGAACAGGGTATTTCTCGATCTCCTCAAAATAATCCGCCACCCAATCGACAAACCTGTAACCATATTTTTTAAAATCCTCTTTTTCCATAAGCTGTGACCTCTCTTCGTTTGGGCTCATTCTAAGCCATGGCCGGGACAGAGTCAAAATGCACAAAAAAGGGCGTGGAGATGTTTGAAGAGAAAACGTGTAAAATATACTGAATTAGCAGCTAAATACTGTCAAAAGCGCCCGGTTATAAAAAAAATGATTGAATTGAAAAAAAACACTTGCAATTTAAAATATTTCCATGGTATAATAATAGAAACGGTTCAAAAGGGGTAAAAAGAACTTCCAATAAAAAGTAAAATTTTATCATTAATTTCTTATTTATCAATATATTACATTTAATTTCGAGGACATTTCTCCGGAAAGCTGTCAGGCATTTCTATAAAAAATCATCATAAAAAAAAGCGGAAAAAAAACAAAATAACCGTTTCCTTCAAAATCGTCCAAAAGACTAAAAAAAAATTTAAAAAAAAGCAACTTTTTTTCTGTTTTCAGCGTATTTATATATGGAATGCGAAAAATAAAGAATTTAGAGAGCAAGCAAACGAGGCGTTCCCTCCTTTTTACCCCTTCTTTTAGCGAAGGATTGACCATAGATCCCCTAATCTTTTAATCCATCCCCT
>CBFDBS010000015.1:0-17008 GCA_965603105.1 uncultured bacterium | reverse complement strand
AGAGGATGCGGAACCACAACTACAATCTCGATTTGAGAATTGCCGATCTTCTCGAAGCCGGATACCCCGATTTTATCGCTACCGATGCCATCGAAATCGCACTCGGCGGCAACCAGATGACTCAGCAGGGCCGGTTTTTGGGAGCGGTTATTCTGGCCACAAATCCCGCCGCCCATGACGCCGTCTGCGCCCACATCCTCAACCTCGATCCAAAGTCGATTCCCTATCTCAGCCACGCCCACGACAGAGGATACGGACCCATCGATCTGGCGGAGATCGATCTCATTGGAGATGTCCCGTTGGGGGAACTTCAAAAAAAAACCCGAGTCTGGGATAACGGTTTAAAACGCATCGATCAGATCGACACGAACATGAACATTCTGAGCGGACAGCCCTACTGCACGGGCGGCTGCCAGGGCGTTTTTCTGGACTGGATGTACATGATCAAGGACCGAAATCCCAAACTCTGGAAAAAACTTCCCGCCTGGACGGTGGTTATCGGCAAGTACCAGGGCGACATCAAATCCAAAAAGCTGATGAAAATTGGAACCTGTACCGAAATCCAAGGCCGTGTAGAGACCGGTCGACGGTCTCAAATCAGAGGCTGTCCGCCCAATCATAAGAAACTCATCTTGCACTGGCTATTTAAGGGGGGGATTATCAATCCCCTTTTTCGACCGGACTTGATTCTCGACGCCTATCCTTTCCTTTTTCTATCCTGGTGCAAAAGACTGATCACGGGGAGACGCTAACAGCAATGGACGGACACCTTTTCATCAACGATTCCTTTATCGAAACAGACGATAAAAAGGAATCCATCAATCCCGCCACCGAGCAATCCATCGGCGAATTCAGCCTCGCCTCTTCGGATTTATGCCGCAAAGCCGTTCAGGCCGCCGCCGATGCTTTTCCAGCCTGGACCGCGCTCCCGGTCGACCAAAAGAAAAAAATATTCAAACAGGCAAAATCCATTCTCCTCCGTAAGTCTGAAGAGATCGCAGCCCTGATTACCGATGAAAAGGGCTCTCCCTATGCCGAATCCATCCTGCTTGAAATCCTTGGGAGCATGGAAGCGCTGGATTATTACGGCAAAAATTTAGAGAAAATCCTGAAGCCGAAACAGGCGGATCATCATGTGACCTATTTTTCTCATAAAAAAAGCTCTTTCTCCTTTCATCCGCTCGGTCCCACGGTGATCATTTCTCCCTGGAATTTTCCCCTGCTCATTCCCGTCTTCGATATCCTCAGCACCCTGAGTGCCGGAAATACAGTCGTTCTCCGGCCGTCGTCGTCAACGCCGTTCACAGCCCTCCAGCTCGGAGAGATTTTCCAGGAAGCCGGCCTGCCTCCGGGAGTCTTGAATATCGTCAACTGCCGGATTCCACAAGCCGAAGAGATGATCACCGATCCCTCTATCCATTCGATTTCCTTCACAGGCAGCGCTGCGACGGGAAAGAGGATTATGGCTCTGGCCAGCCAGAATCTGACGAACATCGTTCTCGAACTCGGGGGAAAGGACCCGATGATCGTGCTCGACGATGCGGACCTGGAGAGATCGGCCAAAGGGGCCGTCTGGGGTGCCTTTACCAACTGCGGCCAGGTTTGTTCCTCTATTGAGAGGGTCTACGTGCACCGGAAGGTGGCCGGGGAGTTTATAGACCGAGTGACCGACTTGGTCGGCGGACTCCGGGTCGGAAATCCGATGGACAAGGAAATCGACATGGGCCCCCTTGCGGTTTCTTCCCAGATCGGAATCGTCGAGGACCATATCCGGGATGCCCTGGAAAAGGGAGCGCGGATTCTCGCCGGAGGAAAAAGAGTCAACGGCAGGGGGGGGTATTTTTTCCAGCCGACCGTCCTCTCGGACGTCAATCACACCATGAAAGTCATGACCGAGGAAACCTTCGGGCCCGTCCTGCCCATCATGACTTTCTCCGAACAAGAAGAAGCCGTCCACCTGGCCAATGACTCCGTCTACGGACTGACGGCGTCTGTGTGGACAAGGAACAAAAAGAAGGCCTCCCTCATTGCCCAAAAACTGGATGTGGGGACCGTAACCGTCAATGACCACATGTTTTCCTTTGTCGAGCCGGGCGCTCTCTGGGGAGGCGTCAAACAATCCGGCATCGGGCGCTCCCACGGTCCCTACGGTTTGATGGAACTGGTCAACATCAAATACATCAGTGAGGATTATTCCAGAAAGAAAACACAGCTATGGTGGTATCCCTACCACAAAGATCTGGCGCATCTCTTCAAAACTGCCACCCACATCTTTCATCACGACCGCTTCAGGAACAGACTCGGAGCCCTCCCCACACTCCTTCCCTTCCTCTCTCATATTCAAAAGGGCAGCCCCTTAGGGAACTACATAAAACGGATTCCACGATGGCTGAAAAAATGAATCCTGTGCCAAAGATCATCGGATTGACCGGGACCAACGGCGCCGGAAAAGGAGAAGCAGCGGCTTTTTTCCAAAAAAAGGGCTTCACCTGTTTTTCTCTGTCCGATCTTATTCGCGAAGAACTCGAATCCGAAGGATTGGAATCGACCCGCGATAACTTGATCAAAAAAGGGAACGATCTCAGACAGGCCTTCGGTCCGGATATCCTGGCACGCAGAGTTATGGCCAGAGTAAAAGAGAGGGCCGTCATCGACAGCATCCGGAATCCGGAAGAGATCCGCTTCCTGAAAATCCAAAAAAACTTCACCCTTCTGGCCATAAACGCACCCGCCGAACTGAGGTTCGAGAGAGTGAGAAAGAGAGGGAGGATAGAATCCGCATCAACTTTCGAAGATTTTATCAATAAGGAAACAGAAGAGATGACTCAAGACAAAAAGGGACAGCAGCTGCACATCTGCATGGAGATGGCTGACTGGACAATCGTCAATGACGGATCTCTCGATTCGCTTTATTCCAAGCTGGAGAAATTCACATGAATCCTGCAAGGATATCCAAAGATCAATATTATCTTGGAATTGCCCACGAAGTCGCCAAGCGGAGCACTTGCTTCCGCCGGGCCATCGGCGCCATCATTATTCGGGATGACCAGATCATTTCGACGGGCTATGTCGGAGCACCCAGAAAAACCAAATCCAGCTTCGAACACGGTTCATGCCTCCGCGATAAGCTCAACATACCGCACGGACACAGATACGAGCTCTGCCGCAGTGTGCATGCTGAACAGAACGCCATCATCAACGCCGCCCGGGCCGGAGTCAGCCTCCTGGGCGGAGACATGTACATTTTCGGCAGTGCCCCGGGTGAGTCGAAACCCATCAACGCCATCCCATGTTTCATCTGTAAAAAAATGATCATCAACTGCGGCCTGAATCGAGTGGTTTGTTCCGGAACAGAGGACAAAATAATGATTTTCCGCGTCCTTGAGTGGATCAAAGACTGGCAGGAAAAAGACATCATCGACGACGAGCATCAATACGGCTGAGACAGGTGTCCGTCCTGATTCTCCACCAGCCCTGACTCTGACTTTTGTTTAAATCAGGCAAGGAAAATCGGGACCGGCTTCAGAAAGCTTTCCTCCAGGGAGACAGACAGATATGTTGTGGAAAACAAAAAAAGGAATTTCGTGTCTTTTCGTTTTTATCTTAATATCCTGGTCTTTTTCTTTGTCCTCAGCGAATCCTTATCAAGCCTCGTCTGAAACGTCTCTCCTCAAGCTTTTGAACATCGCCCCTTCACCTGAATCGTTCGACTACATCCAGAACAGGGCTCAGTTTTTTCAGGATCAGTTGACAACTGAAAGCCGGCACACCAAGACACTCAATTTCAGTCAAAAAATTCTGGAAGATCTCCAGGGCGGGTTTCGGCAGATTCTTTCCGTTGAGGGGGATATAGAAAATAAGTTGACCGAATTGGCCCAAGCTCCGGAACTTCTCGAGAATATGGTCGGGGCGCTAGAGAAGGCCATTCTTGGAGGGAACAGGATCTACATCTACGGCAGCGGGGCCTCGGGCCGCCTCGCCATGCAGATGGAAGGCACATTTTGGCGCCCTTTCTGGGAGAGGGTAAAAGGAGCCGGCAAATTGTCCGACAAAATCGATTTCCTAAAAGTCGCTCCGATCGAAGACCGGCTGATCGGGGAAATAACCGGGGGCGATAGGGCTCTTTTGGGATCGATGGACAGTCTTGAAGACCTGATGCTCATGGGCTGGCTTCAACTGCAGGAGAGGGGTATCGAAAGGGGCGACGTCGTTATCTGCTTGGCGGAGGGTGGCGAAACTCCGGCAGTCATCGGTACTCTTCAGGCCGTTCTTGACCTCTGGAAAAACGAACCTTCCTTCCAATCCAAGGAAGCACGCCAAAAACTGTTCTTCATCTACAACAATCCTGACGAACAGCTCCTTCTCTTCGACCGCAGCCGGAACATCCTGGAAGAGCCGGGCATCACCAAGGTCAATCTGACGACCGGCCCCCAATCCCTCACCGGATCCACCCGTTTACAGGCATCCACCATCAACACTCTCGTCCTAGGCCATGTGCTTCAAGCAGCTGTACACCGGAGCCTGCAAAGGTTTCTCTCGAAGAAGGAAATGGCCAAGATCGGCTTTTCGGAAGAGTTTGTCCTGCCGGAAATGCTGACGGAGTATTCCTCTGTTCTCAAGGAAATCAGGAGAGGCCTTCCTATCCTGGCCGAGTTTACACGTCTGGAAACCCAAGTCCAGATCGAAGGCGGTTTCACAACCTACTTCAGTCATTTGGGTTTCTTCTCTGTTCTCAACGACCTCAGCGGAAGAATCCTGGATTTTCATCTTCCTCCGTTCGACAGTGTTGAGGCCCCCAAACGAATGTCCAAGATCCAACTCTGGACCGGAGCTACCGGAAGCGAAGAGGCATGGAGAGCTCTGCTGGGGCGCCCCTTCAGAGGATTGAATCCCTCCCGGTATCTCAAACCGATCGGCGATGTCGTAGCCGATCCCTACTTGAAACAAAAGGCACTGGAAAGCTTGAATAACTCAGGCCCGGACCAATCCTCAAATTACGACTTTTCACTGACGGCCCGCAACCTCACCCACTTCGGGCCGTCTTCCGGAGATTTGGGGGTCTGTATTCTGGTCAGTCCGGAAGAGCCTGACTCCGGTAAGATCACTTCCGACATGACGAGTTTTATGCGTCTTTTCTCGGCAGAAAACAGGCGTCTGGCCATCCTCTGGATCACGGACAGGCCGGAAAGGGACATCGAAAAAACAATCCAATCCGCCCTCAAATCCGCTGCTGCTTCAACTGATGTAATCCTCCCGGTTCGCATCGACGGTCACAACGATCCCTTCGGTGTCAACCGGCAGGTTGCCCTTAAAGTGTTGCTCAACTCTCACTCCTCGGCTGTCATGGCCGGACTGGGAAAAATCACGGGGAATTATTTGACCCATATCAATCCTGCCAACTTCAAACTCCTGGGACGTGCCACTCATGTTCTGCAGTCTCTTGTCAATGACACATTGAACAGTCCCAAATGGGTCGAGCGCTATGGAATAAACAGTCCCATCACCTTCGGTGAAGCCAATGCCGTTCTTTTTTCCAGCAGACAGTATCTGCTTGACAAGAAACCGCTCCCCCAACAAACAACGGAGGTCTCCCTGTCGGTGATCCGGGTATTGGAGTCTCTGCGCAGCAAGAAAGGCTTAAACGAGGAGGAAGCCTTGGCCATCTCAGAGAAAAAAGGCCTGAATTTGTATCTGATTGAAATTTTGAACTGAAGATACAGAGTTGAACTCTTCCTCCCCGCGCTGACACACATGACGGTCTCGAGCCCTTAATGGCTGCGGACGATTTCCTTGACACGCATGAGCTGAACCTGATAGGAGCGTTCCATCTCGTCCAAACGGGAGGATATGTATTTGATTGTCTCCTTGATACTGGGAATCAGGATGTGCTCCAAGGCGTTAACCCGGCGCCTGGTGGCTTCGATTTCCCGGGAAAGGAGCTCCACGGCTTTCCAGAGGCGGGCCATCTCCGTCAAATCCTCGAGAAGCTCGCTCATCTTCTTCAAACCCACATCGAGTTCGGCTTCCGTTTTAAAAAGGTCGTAGTCGACTGTTTTCAATTCTTGAATTTGAAAGCGGGGAATGGTCAGATTGAAGACTTTTTCTTCCTTGACATCCAAGCGCAACTGGCCTTCGGGAAGAAAATCCTCCAGTTTCTGAAGAGAATCTTTTGTCCGTGCGAGAGCAAAGGCGAGAAACACCTTGTCCAGTTTTTTACTGACTTCTCCCTGCAAGTCGGACAGCTGCCGCATGATCTCCAGAAAGCGCCGCATGATCTCTTCCAACTTGTCCTTGAGGAGCTTGTGCCCTCTTTCGGCCAGAACCAGACGCCTCCGCAGGCGCATCAGCTCCATTCTGTTCGGATTAACGTTGAGTCTCATTTATCGAGTGAGTAATATTTTTCCAGGTATTCGGGACGGATCCTCTTCAGTTCCGCGGACGGGATGGTCCGGAGCAGTTTCCAACCCAAATTCAAAGTCTCGATGATGGACCGGGCTTCGAATTCTCCCTGCCGGACATACTCGTCCTCATAGAGATCGGCGAAATTCAGATAAAGCTTGTCCAGATCCGACAGGGCTGCCTCTCCCAGAATCAGCGCCAATTCCCTGGCCTCTTTGCCTCTGGCATAGCAGGCAAAGAGCTGGTTGAGGACATCGGCATGATCTTCGCGCGTCTTCCCCTCTCCGATTCCCTTGTCCTTGAGTCTCGATAGGCTGGGCAGCACATCGATAGGAGGGTAGATCCCTTTGCGGTGAATCTCCCGGCTAAGCATGATTTGACCTTCGGTGATGTAGCCGGTCAAATCGGCGATGGGATGTGTCTTGTCATCCTCGGGCATGGTCAGGATGGGAATGAGGGTGATCGAACCCTTCTTGTTTTTGATCCGGCCGGCTCTTTCATACATGGAGGCCAGATCGGTGTACAGATAACCGGGGTAGCCGCGCCGACCCGGAATCTCTTTTCGTGCCGCCGAAATCTCCCGCAGAGCCTCGGCGTAGAAAGTCATGTCGACAAGGATGACCAAAACATGCATGTCCAGGTCAAAGGCCAGATACTCGGCGCAGGTCAACGCCAGACGGGGAGTGGCGAGCCGTTCGATGGGAGGTTCGTTGGCCAGGTTCAGAAAAAGCACGGCTCTCTCCAATGCTCCCGTGTTTCTGAAATCTTCGATGAAAAAGTTGGCCTCCTCAAAGGTGATCCCCATGGCCCCGAACACGACGGCGAACTTTTCCTGTTTGCCCAGCACCGCTGCCTGCCGCGCGATCTGGGCGGCGATCCTCGCGTGTGGCAGCCCGCTTCCGGAAAAAAGCGGCAGCTTCTGGCCCCTGACCAGGGGATTCATGCCGTCGATGGATGAGATACCGGTTTGAATAAATTCGGAGGGATAATCCCTGGCTTCGGGATTGATGGGATTTCCATTGATATCGATCATCGAGTCGGCGATAATTTGCGGTCCGCGGTCTTTGGGCCTTCCCGATCCGTCGAATACGCGGCCTACAATTTCGGCTGAAACGCCCAACTGCTGGGAGCGGCCCAGAAACCTGACCCGGGACTTATCCACGTCCAGTCCCATGGTTCCTTCAAAAACCTGAACCACAGCACGTTCCGTCGAGATATCCAGAACCGTCCCGCGCCGGATGGAACCATCCGGGGTTTCAATCTCTACAAGTTCCGCGTATTTGACATCCTCTATTTTTTCGACAATCAATAGGGGTCCGACGATGTTGGAAACCGTTCGATATTCTTTATACATGATCGACCTCTCTAGTCTTTGCCCTTGATCAGTTCCTTGAAGTTTTTATCGACTGCCAGATAGGATTCCAGAATTCCTTCGTCTTCTTCAGGAAGATATTTTATTTTCGATATCTGTTCCCTCACCTTGAGCTTCAATATTTCATCAAGCTCCACTCCATCTTCGAGAGCTTCCAATCCAGAGTGATGAAAATGAAGAATTGCCCTCAGCATCAGATACTGTTTGCGTAGCGAGGTGTAAGTGTCCTGCGGATGAAAGGCGTTCTGATGCAGGAAATCTTCTCGGATGGAGCGGGCCGATTCCATTGTCAGGCGTTCTTTGAGGGACAACGATTCCACTCCCACCAGCCGGGCAATCTCCTGGAGCTCCGATTCTTCCTCGAGAAGCTGCATGGCTTCCTGCCTCAAAGCCGTGAAGTCTTCGGCCACTTCGGAATCCCAGTATTTCTTTATGTTCTCTACATAGAGAGAATAGCTGAGCAGCCAATTGATGGCCGGGAAATGCCTCATGTTGGCCAATCTGTCATCCAGAGCCCAAAAGACCTTGACCACTTTCAATGTGGACTGGACAACCGGATCGGAAAGATCTCCGCCTGGAGGAGAAACAGCTCCGATAACACTCAGGGCGCCTTGCCTTTTCTCCGTGCCCGAACAGATAACCCGTCCGGCCCTCTCATAGAATTCCGCCAGACGGCTGGCCATATAGGCCGGATACCCTTCTTCCCCGGGCATTTCCTCCATGCGGCCGGATATTTCTCTCAAGGCTTCCGCCCAGCGGCTGGAAGAGTCAGCCATCAGGGCCACGGAATACCCCATATCCCGAAAATACTCGGCAATGGTCATTCCGGTGTAGATAGACGCTTCCCGCGCGGCAACGGGCATGTTCGAGGTGTTGGCGATAATGATCGTCCGTTCCAGCAGCGGCCTGTCTGTGTGAGGATCGATCAGCTCGGGAAAACTCAACAACAGGTCGGCTACCTCATTCCCCCTTTCCCCACAGGCCACAAAAACGATGATCTGGGCATCCGACCATTTGGCCAGCTGGTGCTGGACGACCGTCTTTCCGCTGCCAAAGGGTCCTGGGACACAGGCTGTTCCACCTTTGGCCAGAGGGAAAAGAGTATCCAGGATTCTCTGTCCGGTTGTCAAAGGCTCCTCGGGCATCAAGCGCTCATGGACAGCCCTGCTTTTCCGGATGGACCAGGATTGAAACATCTTCACATCGACTGTGCCGTCTTTTGTCTTGATCCGAGAGATGACGTCCTCAATGGAGTGTTTTCCCTTTTTAATGCTCAGCACCTCGCCCTCGATCCCAAAGGGAACCATGATTTTGTGCTTGATGAGGGGGGTTTCCGCCACCTCCCCCAGGAAATCACCGGCCAGGACTTTTTGCCCCTCTTTGGCCAAGGGGATAAAATCCCATTTTTTCTTCCGATCGAGAGAGGGTTCTTCAACTCCTCGGGTGACAAAGTCTCCTTCCTTGAGTTTGATGACATCAAGGGGCCGCTGAATTCCGTCATAAATCGAGCTGATCAGTCCCGGACCCAATTCCACGCTCAAAGGTTTGCCGGTTAATAGCACCGGTTCTCCCGGTCCGATCCCGGTCGTCTCCTCGTAGACCTGGATAAAAGCCTGATCCTCCCTCAGCTCGATGATCTCTCCGATCAATCCCAGATCACCGATCTTGACCATATCGTACATCTTGGCGCCCAGACAGCCGGAGGCAACCACTAACGGTCCGGCCACACGTATAATTTTACCTTGATTCATCTTTACCTCTTCTCTTGACCAAAGAGTCCGAACCCGTGGCTTTGATCGCCATTTCCCTCATCAGCACTGCCATGGGATCTGCGATCTGACGATAGTCGGAAAATCCAACCACCACAGGATATAACTTTTTGCTTAAGGCTTCCCTTTCCTCTTTCAAAGGAGCCAGGAATTTTTCATGCAGGAAACACAGGGCGACTCCCTCATTTTCCAGAGAATGGAGGATATCCTTGGCTTCTTCGAATGTCTTTGGAGAAAAGACCTTTATCCCCAGAGCTCTCAGCGGGAACACAAGGTCGTCATCACCGATCACAGCCATTCGTTTAGACATAGGTTAAACTTATCCTCGATTTCAGAATATCTTGGGGGATTAAATTGATCTTGCTCACTCCCAGCAACCTGATTTGACTCAATTCTCTCTTCCTGGCCAGAGCATAGGCGAAGATGGGTTCCGGTCCGAAGACAATCTGTTTGGCCTTGCGAAGTAAGCGCATCAATTCATTCTCTATTTCCCGTTCCATATCGATGAATGTCTCTTTTTCCAGCAGGGCATCGACCGCCGAGCTCCAGACACCCAGGAGACGGGTCGCCCGGAGATTCTCTCCGAACTCTGTAAGGGACAGTTCATAAAATTCGATAAACTTGCCCGGATCGACATTGCCTCCGGGACGCACCAGTGACACAAAATTCTCTTTGGAGATCCCTAGGTATTTCGCCCTTAAAAAAACCTTGAGATTCCCCAGGTCTATTTTATGGCGCAGATAGTCGAGGAAAAAATCATATCCCATGGTCTCGGCTGAGGCCAGCGCCTCGACCGTGGAGTCTTCAATCTCGAGAAGCTGCAGGATTTTCTTCTCAAGCAGAAGGTCGGCAACTTCCCCTCTCAGTGCCTCCTCCTCCCTCTCCAAAAAAGCATCCAGTTTTTCTGCATCATCGATCTCTATTTTAGTTTCCAGAAATGTCCCGGCATCAAAAATAACTTTCAAAGCGGAAGTCAAGTCCTTTTCTTCGGCCGCTTCCAAAAAGACCGCTCTTTGAATCAGATTCTTTTCCAGGGCGCGCACACGGCCGACCGCATAAGTGTATTCGAGTCTGGAAACCTTCTTCATATCTTTAGAATATCGGCGATAAATTTTTCGAGCTTGGGACGAAGCTCGTCTAGGAGTGTTTTTTCGTCCAAGGCTTCTTCACTCCGCCCCTTTTTTTCGATCACCTCTTTTTTCAAAGAGGCCCAATTATGGGCCGCTTCATGAAAGGCTTTTTCGAGCACTTGATCGATTTGCTCTTTTTTACAGGAGAGGATTTCTATATTCCTCTCCAGGCGCGCCTGAGTCACGATGCGGCTGATTTCCAGCTGAGCCTGCCTCTCGCTCTCTTCGAGGACGGCTTCGGCTAAAACGTCCGACGCTTCTCGAAATGTCTTTTTGATCTGCTCGGCCCGCTGCCGGCTTTCCTGGATGATCCGAGCCGCCTCTTCATGGGCATCGTGGGTGATTTTCTCTAAAATTTTCTCTAAACTCATCGTTCCGCTCGAGGAGCCCGGGGGAAGGGGGATTAAAGTTTGATTCCCTGGAGCAAAAGAATGGTGATCAAAAGCCCCAAAACGGCATAAGTCTCGACCAATGCAGCCATGATGACCGGTTTCATCAGGTCTTTGGGTTGCTTGGCAACCATGTAGACGCCGGATGCACAGACCTTACCCTGATGAATACCTGATATCAACCCGGTAAAAGCCACTGGAAGGCAGGTGACCAAAATCTGCCAGCCCTGAAACACAGACGGGCTTGCTGCGGTTGCCCCAGTCAGGCCCAGTTTCATGATGACTAGAAAAGCACTCAAGAAGCCGTAGATTCCCTGAGTCCCGGGCAGTGCGACAAGCAGGAGCAGGCTGCCGAACTTGTCAGGATCTTCGCTCATGACACCGCTCGATGCCTGACCCGCCAGACCGACACCTATGGCGGATCCGATCCCTCCGAATATGACGGCCAGTGCACCACCCAACATGGCCAGTGTTAATCCTAACTCCATATTATGACCTCCTTACCTTATTTTCGTCTTCCAAATTTTCAAAATTCCAGTTCCATCCGCCTATCCGGCTGTTTTCCCTTCAACGGACTTCCCGAGTACACCGCAACACGGCTGAACCTCTCATTCCACAAATTCCACATATCTCGATTTCAGCTCGAAAGGCTTGAAGGGTTTGCTTCCGGCCGTATAGAACTTGCTGAAGAACTCAACAAACTGAAGCCTCATGGAATGGACGAATCCTCCCAAAAAGCTGATTCCCAGGTTGAAGAGATGCATGCCGATGAAAATAAGAGCGGCAAAAAACCATCCCACCCAGGGGATCCCCAGAGCTGTCTTGCTGAGGGTGTTGGCAACCATGGCAATAACACTCGTGGCCAGGCCGAGCGCCAGAAGCCGGGAATAGGAAAGGACATCGGCCAAGTACCGAGAAATATCATAGAGCTTATACAGCCCTCCGAAAAAGCGGGCGATGGGATTCCGGCTTGGAAAGCCGAAAAAAACGATCCCGGCCGCCCCTGCCAGCGCCATATATCCCCAAAGGGATGTTTTTGTCAAGCCAAAGAGAACGAGGCATGGAAGAAGAACCAGCCAACCCCCTTGAACGAAAATCCCTTGTGAATAATTTTTCCGTTTGATCTCTGAAATCATGCTGAGCAGTGTTCCAACCCAGACCTGCAAAAATCCCAGAGCCAGAGAAAGAATGAGGAAAGAAACGGGATCTTTCATGGGATCGAGAACCATAAGCCGGCGGATAGGGAATCCAAACCAACCACCCACCAGAGTGCCCAGGATAACGGTGGCCACTCCCAGGATAGTCATCAAAGTCAAGAACTGACGCACTCCGCCTTTCGGTTTGGCCAGCTTTATGAACAGAAAACTGAGCAGACCGACAAGCAGCCCATACCCCGCTTCACTGACCGTGAGACCGACGAAAATGAAGAAAAAAGGAGCCAGGGCGATAGTCGGGTCCATGAACCCCCTCTGGGGCAGCCCGTAAAGACGGGTGATGACTTCAAACGGACGCCAGATCTTGGGATTTTTCAAAACAACGGGAGGTTCTTCCCCCACATCAGGCTGCTGAAAATAATACTCGATAAAATCGGAAAACGGATCGAGCTTTCCTTTCAGTCTGGGGATGTTGTCGGACTGGATCCAGCCTTCTAGAATAATGGTGTTCTCTGTTTCTCCAAGAAAGCGCGAGGAGAAAAGCTTGTCTCTCTCATTGGTCAGGACATCGAAGACCTCCATCAACTCCTGCCTGTGGGATACGAGCAGGGAGCCGTCGTCTTCAAGAGACACGACTTTCTTCTCCAATTCCGCAATCTCCTTCGAGATTTTCTTCATGATATCCACAACACTATCTTTCTTATCCGCCCGTTGACAAACATGATCGGTGAAATAGAGGGGATTGAATCCCGACTCTTTCAGAGACCGTTCACACTCGGTCTCATCCATCTTGTGGTAAACAACAAGGAGATGCGTAGTCCTTTTGTCACCGCAAATCACTGAATACCAGAGGTCGGTCTCTTCAGCCGAAGTCCTCAGGTCCTCCAGTTTGGATGTGGGCAGATGGCCAATCTGAACGACTGTCTTCTCGGTATCCCGCACATCCTTAACAGCAATATCTAAAGCTTTCAAATGAGCCAGAAAGTCGTTCTCTTTTTTAAGGAACTTGATTTGAGAGAGCAGTTCATCCTTTTCGCGCACGATCTTTTCGACAGACTCCAGGACGGAGACATAGTCGGAGTGCAAAACGCTCGCCCTCCTCTGCAGGGGAAGCTTTGGCAATGGAGCGAAAAGTCCCTTTCCAAATCCCTTCCCCTCCTTTTCGGAAAGAAAATCCAGGGATTGGGACAGGCGATAAAGGGTATGGTCGATCTGGGCAACTTCCGGAGAAAACGACGAAAGTCCCAGCTCTTCTTTCTCCATGTCTTCAATCTGGATGATCCCCTCTTCCTGAAGGGCGGCGAGGACATCCATTTTCATCCCGGCATGGGCGAAAAGCTGAACCTTCTGAACTTCGGCGACAGACACGGCTTAAAGAATCCCTCCCTTAAGATATTTTTTTATTTCTCCTGAGACCCTCTTTACAGCTTCAGCCTGAGCGGCGCTTCCTTTCTTGCGCAGGATTTCTGTTTCTCGACGGGTTTCCACCCTGACCTGAGCCGCATCCTCTTCGGCTTTTTTTATCAATTCCGCTCTGATCTTCTGGGCTTTCGCTCTCGCCTCCTTTATGGATTTCTCTTTGATCGTTCTGGCCTCATTTTGGGCCTCCTGAATAATCTTTAGAGACATCTCTTCCTTGGCCTCGTGGATAATTTTCCGGGCTTGATCCTCGGCCTCTTTGATCTTTTCCAGAGCTTCGAGAGCGCCACTCTTTGTCTCTATATTTTTCATTTAAAGAACCTGACCTTTGAGTTTTTCTCAATCCTGATACTGGGTTGGAAAAAACACCGGATGCTCGACTTTTAAAGAAAAGCTATTATAACGAACCCCCGCCTTTTTTAAAAGCCAATTTTGCACAACTAAGGCAAGAAAGACGGGGAAAGATAGAAGGCTCTGAAGTCCAGCTTCTTTTTCCCGGCTTCATCCTCCACCGGTCTTAGTGGGGACTTGAAATCGTGGGGCAAAGTTTTGAACAGAACAAAGGCTCCGGCTTTGACGGCATCCCCAAGAGCTTCGGGAGCCATCTCTTTTTCAACATGAAGGACTCCATTGGCTCCTGCTTTCTGGGAGGACGAGACGATATCCAGGAAGAGCAGAGAGTCCTGTTCAGAGGGGAGGCTTTTATCGGACACATGGATCCAAACTCCATCCTTCCCCAGGGCGATCAACTCTTGAGAGAGCGGCCCATGATGGTAGTAGACAAAACGCCCTGATCCCAACCTGCACTGGACTGCCATCAGAGTCAGATCTGAGATTTTTCTTTCTTTCCCCCGGTTCGAAACATGGATAATGAGGCCGTCCTTCCCCAGGAGAGACAGAGAAGAGATATTCAGGCTTTCCGGTTCCCCTTCCTCAGGCAGGTCTCCCTGGATAAAAAAGGCAACTATGGTCCCGCCTTTACGGGCCGCTTTCAGGAGAATGGCCAGCTCGACGCTCGATTTCCTTTCCAAATCCGACGTGTAGAGATCGGCCCCGGCCGAAACTAAAGCCTCCAATTGATTGACATCGAAAACGCCCGAATCAACCAGACGAAAACGGGCGCCTTTTCTTCTCTTCGAAATCCGCAAGGTATCCAGCATCCAATAAAAGTCATGCTGGTCATCCCTGAAGGTCAAATCCGATCGCACCGGAAAACGGACAGGCCGGGTGTCCGTTCCTTCTTGCGCTTTTTCTCCTTTTATCGCTTCATTCTCCATGGCTGAATCCTTATCGCTACTAAAAAGTAGAAAACCAAAGAAAATATAGCTTCTCAAAAATATCCATTCAAGTAAAGATGTTAAATCGAGTCTTCAATACTCAGGCTGTGTAAAGGGCAGAAATTTGCCGCAAAAATCTGATCCGGTTCATGGGCACTATCTAGCCGGCCAAATCCTCTCTCTGATAAGCATCAGCTCAATCGGAGCAGACACCGGGAAGGCACAGGGGTGTCCGTTCGAAGCCGATGGTGGTGGGTGAGGGAGTCTTTGGCAAGAACGGATGCCTATGGGCCGCTGCTAAAAAAATCAAAGGATGTGCAGAGGAGGATACAGCTCTTCTTGAAAAATGCCGCTCCATCTTTTATCATCGGAGTGAATCCAAAATGGAAAAAAGTGTTGTTCTCTTCTCGGGAGGCATCGACTCCACAACTGCTCTTTATTGGGCCATCCAAGAGGGAGAAAATGTCTGGGCTCTGACTTTTGATTACGGACAGCGGCATGCCATCGAAATCCAAATGGCTCAAGAAACTGCCAAAAAACTCAAAATTGCCCATGACATCCTGTCCATCGATCTCCGGCAGATCAAGGGCTCCAGCCTGACAGATCCAACAAGGCCTCTGCCCGAATTCCATTCGGCCGAAGAAATTGAGTCAGATGTCCCCTCTACTTATGTTCCTTTCAGGAACGGAATTTTTTTGTCCCTGGCTGCCGCTTGGGCGGAGGTTCAAAACATCCGGGACATCGTCTGCGGATTCAATGTAATCGACTCACCCAATTATCCCGATACAACGCCTGCCTTTGTCGAAGCCATGGGAGCGGCGCTCAACTCCGGAACAAAGGCAACCACGAAAAAAAATGCTTTCAAGATACATGCACCTTTTATCCACTTGACAAAATCGGAAATCATTCAAAAAGGTCTCTCTCTCGGGGCCGATTATTCCCATTCCATTTCCTGTTATTCAGGACAAGAAATTCCCTGTCGCAAGTGCTCATCCTGTCTTCTGCGGCAAAGGGCATGGGAAACTGTAGGGACAAAGGATCCCCTTCTGGAGAGACTGGAGAAGGAGGGCATACAATGAGCTGGATACTCAAGGTCCGGGACACCTTCCAGGCCGCACATTTCTTGAAGGAATACAAGGGAAAATGCGAAAACATACACGGGCACACGTTCCAGGTCGAAGTCCAGGTCAGCATCAATGAGCTCGATACCACGGGCATCGGCATCGATTTCGCCGAAATCAAAAAGAACTTAACGGATATTTTGCCCGATCACACTCTTCTCAACAATGTCTACTCATTCAACCCCACGGCCGAAAACCTGTCCAGACATTTTTATGAGGAGCTTCGAAAACTCTATCCAGTCAAATCTGTCACCGTCTGGGAGTCAAAGGATGCCGCAGCCACCTACTCTGAAGATCAATGAGATTTTCTATTCTCTTCAAGGTGAAGGGTTAAGACAGGGAGAACCCACCCTCTTTATCAGGCTTTCCGGCTGCAACCTGGAGTGTGACTTTTGCGACACAAAATACGCCTGGGAAAAAGGCAGCAACTTGTCTCTGGGCCAGATCGGGACAAAAATTGCCAGTTTGAGAAAGCGCCATTCTTTCTCCTGGATATGCCTGACCGGAGGCGAGCCTCTTCTCCAAAAGATCCAAAGCCTTGTCCGGATGCTCAAGGAAGAAGGCTTTAAAATCCAGGTGGAAACCAACGCCATTCTCTACAGAAATCTAGCCGTCGACTGGTACACCGTTTCTCCCAAACCAAAAAATTTTTCCGTCCACGCCAGATACAGGGATAAAGCCAAAGAAGTCAAATTGGTGGTCACCAAAGAGCTGAGTCTGGCGACAGTCTTAAAAATAAGAAAGATGTTCCCAAACGAGACACCCCTTCTGCTCCAGGCCCAATCCAATCTGAAATGGAGTCTGAAAAAGGCCCGGACCCTACTTGAACAGGCCGGTCGTGAGGGATCGGAAAACGTCCGTCTCGCTGTACAATTGCACAAAATTTTGGGACTTCCCTGAAAGGTCAGCAGGCAAGCCTGGACTATTCACGAGTCGAGGTTGCTGTAGCTGCGAGGCGTGATGGGTGCAGCTGTGGTA
>CBFDBS010000014.1:0-17073 GCA_965603105.1 uncultured bacterium | reverse complement strand
CCTCATCATCTTCCTGTGTTTAGCCGTCCCCATCCTCATCATGAGCGGATGTTCATCTCATAAAAAGCCCATCCAGCAGCCGCAACAGAAATCCGTTCCCCAGGATTCCCCTCTGGAAACGAAGGTTGAACAACCTCCAGAAATAATCGAACTTCCTGATGAGCAGGTCCCAGAAAAAAAAGAGGCAACGACCGAGCCGGCCGAGGAGGAGATGCCCCCGATAGAGGAAGTGGATCCGGCTCAGATTCTCGACGAGGCCATGTACAGTTACCAGGATGCACAGCGGTCCTGGGAAAGGGGAGATCTGGATACGGCTTTGCTAACCTTGGATCAGGCTTACCTTCTCATCCTCAATATCAATCTTCCTCCGGAGTCAGAGTACAATGAGGACAAATACAATCTCCGGCTGCTCATCGCCCGGCGCATCCAGGAGATTCATGCCTCACGCCGTACAGCCATCGGCAACAACCACAATTCCATTCCTCTTGATGAAAACAAACATGTTCAAGCCGAAATAAAAAGTTTTCAGAATCGAGAAAGACGGGACTTCGAAGCGGCCTATATCCGGTCGGGCCTGTACAGAGAGATGATTCTCGAAGAGCTTAACAAAGAAGGGCTCCCTGCCGAGCTGGCCTGGATGCCGATGATCGAAAGCTGGTTCAAAGTCAATGCCTATTCCACCGCCCGGGCTTTAGGCCTCTGGCAGTTCATCTCTTCGACCGGAACCCGGTTCGGACTGAAAAGAGACACCTGGATCGATGAGAGGATGGATTTCATTAAAGCCAGCCGGGCGGCCGCAAAATACCTGGACGAACTCCACTCTCTGTTCGGAGACTGGACAACAGCCCTGGCTGCCTACAACTGCGGGGAATTCAGGGTGCAGCGGGTGATCAATGCCCAGCGTTTGAACTATCTCGACAATTTCTGGGATATTTATGCCATGCTCCCCAATGAGACGGCTCGGTTCGTCCCTCGTTTTATTGCCACTCTGCTCATCATCAACTCTCCCGAGAAATACGGTTTCGACTTGCCGGATCCGGCCCCGCCTCTGCAGTTTGAAACCGTCACTATCCGCCGACCGGTCAACCTATCCTCTCTGGCCAAGGCGCTCGGTTTGGAGACGGAGGATCTAACGGCCCTCAATCCCGAACTCCGTCACAAATCCACTCCGGAGAATGAGTATGAATTCCGGGTACCGGTGGGATACGGGGAGAAAACACTGGCCTCGATCACAGACGTTCAGCGGTATATACCTGCTGAAGCGACAACCGATATCCACCTGGTGAGGAGAGGGGAAACAGTGTCGGGAATTGCCCAACGTTACAGGACCTCCATTTCAGTCATTGCCAGATTGAATGGACTTTCCCGGAATTACCTGATCCGACCGGGTCAGAGGCTTAAAGTTCCTTCAAGGGGAGGCGGGAGTACAGCATCGGCCCCCCGTGAGCTTATCCAAGAAGGGGAAAAGCTCGTTTATATCGTTAAACGCGGGGACACACTCTACACATTGGCCAAGTTTTACAAAACAACAGTCAATAGAATCAAAAGGGATAACAGCCTTTCGAGTGATCTCCTGAAGGTCGGTCAAAAGCTCTCCATCCAATCGTCCAGGCCCGATAATGCCATCCAGTACACAGTTAAATCCGGGGACATCCCTGTCAACATCGCCAGGAGATACGGCATGAGCCTGGATGTGTTCCTGAGTATCAACGGATTGAGCAGACGGTCTACAATCTATCCCGGACAAAAACTGTGGGTCATTCCCAACAGCCCTGACGGAAATTCCCCCCTTGTCGAGTTTATTTCTTTTTAGCCTTTTCCTTGGCTTTTTCGGCGACTGATTTTTTCTTGTCTTTCTTCTTGAATTCCTTGTCGACCATTTCCAGGATGGCCATCTCGGCCCCATCCCCGCCTCGGGGACCGATTTTTACAATCCTGGTGTATCCCCCCGATCTTTCCGAAAACCGTGGACCGACATCTTCAAAAAGCTTCTTGACGACATCCTTCTTGTACACAAATTGAAGGATGCGGCGCCTGGCAGAGAGAGTGTCGTTTCTGGAAAGAGTTATCATTTTTTCGGCCAATGGTCGAGTCTCTTTGGCTTTAGCCAACGTTGTCGTGATCCGCTCCTTCTCTAAAAAGGAGGTGACAAGACTGCGTAGGAGCGCTTTCCTTTGTGCCGAATCCCTGCTCAGCCTTTTTCCCTTAACCAGATGTCTCATTCCTCTGCCCCTTCTCCCTCTTCTCCCTCTTCTCCCTCAACCTGTTTCTCTCCCTCAATTTTTTCCAAGAGCTTTTCGGGAAGTTCGAGGTTCAATTCCAAGCCGAGGTCCTGAAGAGTTTCTTTGATCTCAGTGAGGGATTTCCTCCCGAAATTCTTTGTTTTCAACAACTCGTCTTCTGTTTTTTGCACGAGTTCATAGATTTTATCTATCCCGGCCGATTTGAGACAGTTGTTCGAACGGACCGAAAGCTCCAGATGGTCGATGGATTTGGAAAGGATATCGATTTGAGAAAAATAAGGGAGCTCCTTCTTGGAGGCAGCCATTTCCCTCTCGGCTGGCTCGTCGACAATATTGAGAAAAATAGCCAGGTGATCCCGCAGAATTTTCGCTGCCTGTGACAGTGCGTCCTGGGGAGTGATCGCTCCTGATGTCCAGGCTTCGAGTGTCAGATTTTCGTAGTCGATCCTTTTACCCACCCGGGCCGGTTCAACGCGGTAGTTCACTTTAAGCACCGGAGAATGAGACGAATCGACGGGGATAAAATCCAAGCTCAGATCCTCGTTGAAATTCTGGTCAGCGGTGACGTATCCCCGCTTCTCTTCGACAATCATTTCAATTTCCAGTTCTCCATCCACATCTAAAGAGGCGATATGGATATCCGGATCGAGGAGCTCGATATCAGAATCATGCTCTATATCCGAAGCCAAAGCTTTTGAAGGACCTTTCTTTTTCAAGGTCATGGTTTTTGGTCCTTCCCCGACGAGCTTGAGCGGGATACCCTTCAGACTGAGAATAATGTCAGTCACATCCTCGACAACTCCGGGAACTGTCGAAAACTCGTGCAATACGCCTTGAATCCGGATGTTTGTAATGGCGGCCCCTTGGATAGAAGAAAGAAGTATTCTTCTCAACGAGTTTCCTATCGTTATTCCGTAACCTCTCTCAAATGGTTGAGCGGAAAAACTCCCGTACTTATCCGTGTATGTTTCATAATCGCATTCCAAAAATCTCGGTCTCTGAAATCCTGATTGAGTCATGTGTCCTCCTCTATTCCCTCCCAATGAAGGGAATGAATCCCTTTCTCACTTCGAATAGAGCTCAACGATCAAATGCTCTTCTATCTCGATGCCTACATCTTCTCGAGATGGTGAAGAAAGAACATTGATCTCTTTATTGTCTCTGTTGACTTCCAGCCATCCGGGGACGGCTTTGCTCGTATTCGAATCCACTATGGCGCCCAATTCGTCATGATTTTTCGACTTTTCTCTGTAAGCCAGTACATCCCCCTTCTCCACCAGCATGGAAGGGATGTTGGCATGATGTTCGTTGAGTCGAAAGTGACCATGCGTAATCAACTGACGCGCATGCGACCGAGAGTGGGAAAATCCTGTAATATAAACAACATTATCCAGCCTTCTTTCCAGCATGGAGAGAAGAATCTCACCTGTCACTCCTCTTTTTTTCTCCGCCCTTTTAAAGAAAAGGCTGAACTGTTTTTCTGTCATTCCGTAGTACCTTTTCAGCTTCTGTTTCTCCCTCAATTGAATACCGTATCCCAGGATTCTTCTTCTAGCCCTTCCATGCTCCCCTGGAGGATACGGCCGGCGTTCGACCGGACATTTATCCGTTAAGCATTTGGCTCCCTTTTTGAACAACTTCGTTCGCTCGACTCTGCACAAACGGCATGCGGATTCTGAATGACCTGACATAGTCCTCTCCTTAAATAGACATTAACCCTAGACTCTTCTTCTTTTCCTTTGTCGGCATCCATTATGTGGTATCGGGGTGATATCCCTGATCGACTTGATTTCTAAGCCTTCCCCTTGCAACGCCCGGATCGCGGATTCCCTTCCGGCTCCCGGACCTTTAATTTTCACATCCACATATCTGACACCGAATTCTCTCGCCTTGTTTGAACACTCTCTGGCCGCCAACTGGGCCGCAAAAGGAGTCCCTTTTCGAGCTCCCTTGAAACCGGCCGAACCCGAGCTGGCCCAACAGAGGGTGCTTCCATGCTGATCGGCGATAGTAATGATTGTATTGTTGAATGTGGACTGGATGTAAGCCACGCCAAATCCGACGTCCTTTCTGACTTTTTTCTTCTTCGTTTTTTTTCTCGGTTTTGCCATCGATCGCTCCCCTTATCTTTTCCTGACGGTCTGTCCTCGAGGCCCTTTGCGCGTTCTTGCGTTGGTTTTTGTTCTCTGTCCTCGAACCGGCAGCCGTCTCTTGTGCCTCATTCCTCTATAAGAACCGATATCCATCAGTCTCTTGATATCCATAGTGACGTTTTTTCTCAGATCACCTTCGATATTTTCATGTTTTTCGATGATCTGTCGAATCGAATTGATCTCGTCTTCGGTCAAAGTTTTGACTTTTTTGTCTCTGTCGATCTTGGCTTCTTCCAGGATCTTATTCGATTTCGACCGTCCTATGCCGTAAATATAGGTGAGCCCGACTTCAATCCTCTTCTCAGGAGGCAATGTAATTCCCGCTATTCTTGCCATTTTTACCTCATCTATCCTTGTTTTTGTTTGTGTTTCGGATTCGTGCAAATAACACGCAAGGTCCCTTTTCTCTTAATGATGCGGCAGTTCCGACACATCTTTTTTACCGATGCTCTGACTTTCATTGACTGTTCCTTCTATTTGAATCGATACGTGATTCTCCCCTTGGTCAGATCATAAGGTGTCAATTCCACCAACACCTTATCTCCAGGCAGAATCCTTATGAAATGCTTGCGCATCTTCCCCGATATATGAGCTAGAATGATATGTTTGTTAGTCAATTTGACTTTGAACATGGCATTGGGAAGGGTTTCCATCACCGTCCCCTCCGCTTCGAACACATCTTGCTTAGGCATACTGCGACTCCTTTGCATAAGCTGAATCGGTCTTCTCTTCGCCCAGAAGACTCAAAATCTCTACTCTGTTCTCTCTAACGGCGACTGTGTGTTCGAAATGGGCGGAGAGGCTCTTGTCACGTGTGACGGCCGTCCACTCATCTTCGAGGATTTCGACGTTCCAATCGCCCACGGCGATCATGGGCTCGATGGCCAGCACCATGCCCTGTTTGATTTTTGGACCGTGGCCAGGAATTCCGAAATTGGGAATTTGCGGTTCTTCATGAAGAGACATCCCGATACCGTGTCCCACAAAGGCGCGAATAATTGAAAATCCCCGTGACTCGACATGCGCCTGGATCGCCGATGAAACATCGGAGACACGGTGTCCCACTTTCAGCTGCTTGATGCCTTCATGGAAAGACTGCTCAGCCGCGGCAATGAGATTCTTCGCTGTTCTGCTCACCTCTCCGACCGGATATGTGACTGCGGCATCCCCGTAATATCCGTCATAAATCACCCCAAAGTCGAGACTGACGATATCCCCCTCGCGGAGGACCCGGGCGGAGGGAATGCCGTGTACGATTTCCTCATTGACTGAAATACAGAGAGAGGCTGGAAAACCGCGGTATCCCTTGAAGGCCGGAATCGCCCCCTGAGATCTGGCTTTGCTCTCGGCATATTTGTCCAGTTCTTTTGTCTGAATTCCCGGTTTTACCATTTCTCGCAGTTCCGCCAAAATTTCGGCCACAATTCTGTTGCTGCGCCTTATGGCCGAAATTTCTTCTTCGCTTTTGTAGATGATCATTGGACAGTTTTATTCTCTTTCCGTTGGACCATTTTCTCATCAATGAGTGAACAGATGTTTTCGAAAACTGTATTAGCATCTGCGTCGCCATCGATACAAGCATAGACCTTTTTCATCTGGTAGTGACTGACCAGAGCCTGGCGCTGTCCGTGATAGACAATCAAGCGATCCTCGATGACGTCTTTTTGGTCATCACTCCGCACTTCCAGCTTCCCTTGGCACAGGTCACAGATTCCGTCCTTCTCCGGAGAATGCAGCAAGAGATTATATATGTTGCCACACCGGGAACATGTGAGTCTCGCCGTTAATCTGTCGAAAACAATCGTGTCATCAATATAAATCTCGATGGCAATTTCGGTATCGTCAGAGCAGGCTCGTTCGAACAGAAGCGCCTGAGAGACCGTCCTCGGAAAACCATCCAATGTATAGCCCTGTTGACAATCCAACTGATCAATTCTTTCTTTGATCATCTTGACAACCAGTGTATCCTTGACGAGTTCCCCTTTCTTCATCACTTCTTCGGCCTCAATCCCAATGGGAGTTCTATCCATGACAGCCTTCCGGAGAAGTTCACCTGAGGAAATTTTGGGGAAGCTGTATTTCCCGGCAATAAGATTTCCCTGTGTTCCCTTGCCGCTGCCGGGTGCTCCCAGAAGAATAATCCTCATCCCCTTCTTCCTTTGATGCGGCCTCGCCGCATGAAACCGTCGTAATGGCGCATGACAAGCTGCGCCTCTATCTGCTGCATGGTATCCATGGCCACACCAACCACAATCAGGATGGAGGTGCCTCCAAAAAAGAATTCGATGTTCAAACCCTGTGTGAACCACCGGGGGAGATTCGCTTCCAGAAAGGTTCCAATCCAGGGCAGGGTTTGAACCCTCAATCCCGAGACAAGCAGCTCAGGAAAAATGGCCACTCCGGCCAGGTAAACGGAACCGATCAAGGTCAATCGTGAAAGCACGTTGTCGATGAAATCCGCTGTGTTTTTCCCAGGTCTAATGCCCGGGATGAATCCGCCGTATTTCCTCAAATTGTCGGCCACATCAGTAGGGTTGAAGATGATGGAGACGTAGAAGTACGTGAAGAAGATGATGGCCGCCACATAGAGGAGCGCGTATAGAGGCATTCCCTGGCTAAACTGGGCGGCGATGTTCTGAACCAGAGGTATTTTGACCATTTGAGCGAGAGTGGCCGGGATAGTGATGACGGCCGCAGCGAAAATAATGGGAATAACGCCTCCCGTGTTCACACGGAGAGGAAGATGGGTGCTTTGGCCGCCGTAAATTTTTCTTCCCACCACCCTTTTGGCATAGGAGACCGGAAGTCTCCGCTGCCCTCTTTCGACAAAGACAATGACCGCAATAAGGGCCAGCATGATGGCGGCAAAAATCAGCACTCTGATCAGGTCCACATCACCTGTCCGGACCTGACCGATAACGGTCTGCACCATCCGCGGCAAATCGACGACAATTCCCGCAAAGATGATGAGTGAAATGCCGTTTCCTATTCCCCTTTCGGAAATCTGCTCTCCCAGCCACATGATAAAAGTTGTGCCCGTCGTCAGCGTCAAAACCGTGAGCAGCTTGAATCCCCAGCCTGGATTGGGAACGATGGGCAATCCTCCGGGGCTGGTTGCCTTCTCCAGGAAAAGGCTGATTCCGAAAGACTGGATGGCACAAATGAAGAGTGTTCCGTAGCGGGTATACTGTGTGATCTTTTTCCGTCCCAACTCTCCTTCTTTGGACAGCCTTTCCAGATAAGGCCACACGACTTGAAGGAGCTGGAGGATAATGGATGAACTGATGTAGGGCATGATACCCAGGGCGAAGATAGTCATCCGCGACATCCCTCTCCCGGTGAAGAGGTCGAACATGCCGAAAATCGTCCCCTTTTGCTGCTCCCAAAATTCGGCCAGCGCCGCCTCACTGATACCGGGATTCGGGATCTGGGCACCGATGCGGTAGACGGCCAGCAGGAGCAGAGTGAAAATGATCCTCCTTCTCAGATCAGGAATACTGAAAATGTTTCTTATACTGTCGAGCATCAGCATTATGGCCTTCCTATTTGAATCGCTTTTCCTCCGGCTTTCTCGATTTTTTCAAGAGCGGCCTGAGAGAATCTATGGGCGTGGATTGTCTTGGCGGAAGAGAGCTCGCCCCTTCCCAATATTTTGATCTGGTCGGACTCTTTTTTCACCAGGCCGGCCTTGACCAGATCGGCAGGCTGGATCTCTGCTTTCTCAATCCTCTCGAGACGGTCGAGATTGACTTCGCTGTATTCCTTCCTGAATATATTGGTGAAACCTCGTTTTGGAAGGCGGCGATGAAGGGGCATCTGTCCTCCCTCAAAACCGCGTTTATGCGAATACCCGGAGTCTGACTTTTGCCCTTTAGATCCTCGCCCGGAAGTTTTTCCAAGTCCGGACCCCGGACCGCGCCCCACTCTTTTTCTGTTTTTTCTGGAATTTTTTGCAGGATGAAGGTTGCTCAAGTTCATTTTGTGTCTATCGCCTCCACTTTGACCAGATGAATGACCTTGTTGATCATCCCCCTTGTTTCAGGACAATCTCGGCGGATCACTGTCGAATCGATCTTTCTCAAGCCAAGGCCTTTGACGATCTCTCTTTGTTTTTGGGGACGACCGATAACGCTCCTCACAAGAGTGATCTTCAATTGTTTGGCATCCTCCCCGGTTTTTGGCGTTTTGGGAGATTTCCTCTTTTGTTCTTTTTCTACTGCCATATTGATTCCTCATCTTTAAATCTGTCTTGGGACACTTTCTCCGGATTCTTCAGGTTGGCCAGGGCATTCATTGTCGCCCGGGCAACACTGATGGGATTATTACTTCTTATGGACTTGGTCAGAATATCTTTAATGCCGGCCAGCTGCATGATCGTTCTCACGGCTCCCCCGGCGATCACTCCCGTTCCCTTGGAGGCCGGCCGGAGGACAACTGTTCCACCGCCGTGGACGCCCTTTATGAAATGCGGAATCGTCGTTCCTTTCAAAGGAATTTCGATCAGGTTCTTTTTTGCATCTTCCACAGCCTTGGCGATTGCTGGAGGGACTTCGCGGGCTTTTCCTTTGCCTATTCCGATTCTCCCCATTTCATTTCCCACGGCCACAAGGGCGGAAAAACTCAAATTTTTTCCTCCCTTGACGACCTTGGTTGTCCTCCGAATGGAGATCACCTGATCTTTTAATTCAACACCTTGTTCATCAACTACCGGGTTATGTCCTTTTACCACCACTCTCTCCTTCAAGCTAGAAAATAACGCCCTCTTTCCTCAAGACTTCTGCCAACTGCTTGATCCGGCCGTGATAGGGATAAGTCCCTCGATCAAAAACGATGGTCTTGATCTTTTTTGCTTTCAATCTCTGTGCCAATATTTTCCCTAAAGCCTCTGACGCATTCTTGTTTTTAGTATTTTTATTTTTTTTCTGGAATTCCTGCTCCAAAGAAGAGGCAGTTACGATAGTCTTGTGATTTTGATCATCGATCGCTTGAGCATAGATATAACAGTTGCTTTTCTTAACGAAGACACGTGGTCTTTCCGGTGTACCCTGCATTTTCTTCCTGATTCTTTTCCGGATCCGTTGCCGTGCTTCTTTTTTAACGCTGGTTTTGTCCTTAAACATTGGCCGCTCCCGCTTTGCGTTCCTTCTTGATCAAATGTTCACCAACATAACGAATGCCTTTGTGCTTATAAGGATCAGGTTTCCTGAAACTCCGGATTTTATGCGCTTCCTGACCTACGCGCTGTTTATCAATGCCTTTGACCGTAAACAGAGTGGGCTTTTCGAGAACGATCTCGATGTCCTCAGGAATCCTATAGATCACTGGCTTGGAATATCCCAAATTCAACTCCAGCCTGTCCTGCTCAAGTTTGGCACGGTAGCCGACACCGAAAATTTCCATCTGCTTCGAAAATCCTTTTGACACTCCCACGGCGGCGTTAAAAGCGAGCGTCCGGCACAGTCCATGGAAGGCCCTGTGCGTTGCTGTTTCCTCTACACGAGTGAAGTGCAGCTGATTGTCTTTCTGTTCCACTTTCACCTGTTGAAACAGGGGAGACGTCAGCTTTCCTTTTGGACCTTCAAACTCGATTTTATCGGAAAGTAGATTGATTTTAACGCCTTCCGGAATGGTGACTGGACATTTTCCTACTCGCGACATTTCCCTTTTCCTCTCATAAAAAAATTACCAAATTTGGCACAAGACTTCCCCGCCAACACCCGACTCTTCGCATTTTCTTCCTGTTGTGATACCTTTTGAGGTCGATACAACTACAATGCCCAATCCGGCAAGAACTTTTGGAATGGAATCCTGCCGGCAATAGATCCGACAGCCAGGTTTGCTCACTCTCTTCAATCCCGTGATAACACTTTCATTGTCTTTCGTGTATTTCAGGATGATCTTTAGAACTCCTTGTTTGCTGTCGTCGATCACTTTGAAGTTGGTGATGTATCCTTCCTCTTTCAAGACTTTGGCGATCTCGACCTTCACACGTGAAGAAGGAATGCTCAGTTCCTTTTGCTTGACCATTATGGAATTCCTTATCCTCGTCAACAAATCAGCAATTGGGTCTGTTAATGTCATAGCTCTACCGTCTCCTTTTATTCACCACGAGGCCTTAACGATTCCAGGTATTTCGCCTTTGAGGGCCAGCTCGCGGAAGCACAACCGGCACATGTCAAACCTCCGATAATATCCTTTTGATCGACCGCAGATATGGCAGCGGCTCTTTCTGCGTACAGCATATTTCGGTTCCTTCAAGTATTTCGCCACACATGATTTTCTTGCCACTTTATCCTTCCTTATAGGGACTCTCTGAAAGGCATCCCAAGTTTATGGAGCAGAGCCCGGGCATGTTCATCGGTCTCCGCAGAGGTTACGAAAGTGATGTTCATCCCCCTTGATTTTTCCACCTTTGTATAGTCGATTTCCGGGAACACCAACTGGTCTTTCAGTCCCAATGTGTAATTCCCGCTCCCATCAAAGGCCCGGGGGGATACACCCCTGAAGTCTCTGACGCGAGGAAGTACGATATTGACCAACCGGTCAAAAAATTCATACATTCTTTTGCCCCGCAGGGTGTTGTAACAAGCGATGGCATGGCCTTTCCTCAGCTTGAAAGACGATATGGATTTTTTGGCTCTTCCTACCGCCGGCCATAGTCCCGTGATCAAGCTCAGCTCCTGTTTTGCCGAATCCAGCACTTTGATGTTCTGGATAGCTTCCCCGACACCGATATTGATAACGATTTTTTCCAGTCTGGGAACCGCCATTATGTTCTCGATGGATAGTTCCTTCTGAAGTTCCGAAGCTATCTCTTTTTTGTATTTTTCTAGCAGTCGACTCATCCCTCAATCCTCATTTATGTTTTTCTAAACTCGAACCGCATTTGTAGCAGATCCGGCCCTTGCTGCCATCCTGCAGTTTCTGTATTTTGACACGAACTCCCTGGCCACATTCTGAACAGTAGAGCATCACATTCGAAATGTGCATAGGGGCCTCTTTTTCCATGATGCCGCCAGAAACATTTTTGCTCTGGTCGCGCCGGATGAACTCCTTGATAAAATTGATTTTTTCGACAATGACCTTTTGTTTTTCCGGAATGACTTTTAAAATTTTTCCGATTTTTCCCTTGTCCTTGCCACAAATAACAATGATCTCGTCGTTCTTTCTCAGCAACAAATTGTTCATTAGAGGACCTCCGGAGCCAAAGACACAATCTTCATGAACTTCCTCTCCCGCAATTCTCGACCGACGGGGCCAAAAACACGCGTACCGACAGGCTCCCCTTGAGCGTTGATAATCACAGCTGCATTGTCGTCAAAACGGATATAAGATCCATCCCTTCGCCGCACTTCCTTTTTGGTCCGGACAACAACGGCTCGGACGACTTTCCCCTTTGGAATTTTACTTTCGGGACTTGCCTCTTTGACAGTCGCTGAAATGATATCTCCGATGGAGGCGGCTCTGCCGACTCCGCCGCCCAGAGGCGTAATGCACAGAATTCTTCTGGCACCGGAATTGTCGGCCACTCTCAACATGGTCTCTTGCTGTATCATCCCTTCTTATCCTTCACATCCTTTTCTGTCTCATCAGACGTCAAACCTACGATTTCAAGGATGCGCCATCTTTTCAATTTACTGACGGGTCGCGTCTGCACGATTTTGACCACATCACCTACTTTACATTTTTCATTCTCATCGTGGACAAGATACTGCTTTCTTTTTCTGACAATCTTCTTGTAGAGGGGATGCCGCACCTGTCTTTCGACCAGAACGGTCACTGTCTTTTTCATTTTATTGCCGACGACCACGCCAATTTTGGTTGTCTTAATTCCCGCTGTCTTTTCCATTCTTTATTCCGTCCCTTTGCTCTTTTCTTTTTCTCTCATGATTGTCTCGATGCGTGCTATATCCTTTTTCAAATTCTTCAATTTCATGGCATTCTCGAGCTGACCCAAGGCATGCTGAAATCTTAATTTGAAAAGCTGATCTTTGAGTTCCGCTTCCTTGTCGATCAACTCTTCATCCGATAGTTCTCTGATTTCCGTGGATTTCATCGCAATTCCTTACTTTCTCTCGATACAAATCGCGTTTTAATCGGCAATTTGTTGGCGGCCAGACGCATAGCCTCTTTGGCCAGACTTTCGGAAACGCCTTCCAATTCGTAGATGATTTTGCCCGGACGTATGACATCAACCCAGAACTCAGGATCGCCTTTGCCTTTTCCCATCCGGACTTCCGTCGGTTTCTTGGTGACCGGTTTCCAAGGAAAAACCCTGATCCAAAGTTTCCCTTTTCTTTTGGCATGCCGGGTGATGGCGATTCGCCCGGCTTCGATCTGTCGGGCGGTCATCCAGCAGGGCTCAAGGGCTTGCAGTCCGAATTCACCAAATGTCAGAGTCGATCCCCGGGATGCCTGGCCTCTCATTCTGCCTCTATGCTGTTTACGGTGCTTGACTTTTTTCGGCATTAACATGGCTAGATCTCCTCGATTTCCTCAACCATCTGGGATGTCATCTTCGGCTTGTTCACATCCCCTGTGTAGATCCATACCTTGATACCAATCTGGCCATAGGTGGTGAAAGCTTCAGTGAATCCGTAGTCAATATTAGCACGGAGAGTCTGCAAGGGAAGTTGTCCTCTCAAATACCACTCGGACCTGGCGATTTCCACACCGCCGAGTCTGCCCGAACACATAACCTTAATCCCTTTCGCACCCATTTTCATCGACATTTCAACGGCCCGCCTCATGGCTCTTCGGTAGGCGATTCTCTTTTCCAGTTGAATGGCAATCCCCTGAGCAACGAGAATGGAAGTCAGTTCCGGTTTATCCACTTCCCTGATATCGATGTAGACGTCCTTTTCGACAATTGCCTGCAATACGACCTTGAGGCTCTCGATCTCTTTCCCTCCCCGGCCTATGACAATTCCAGGACGTGCGGTGTGAATGATCACCCTGATTTTAGGGCCGACTCGTTCCACTTCGACCTCAGATATGCCGGCATGGGCGTACCTTTTTTTGATGACATCTTTCATCTCCAGGTCCTGATGAATCAAGCGGCTATACTCGGTTCCCTTGGCAAACCAGCGCGAACTCCACTGCTTGTTAAATCCCAACCTAAACCCATGAGGATGTGTCTTCTGACCCACTTTTAACTCCCTTTTCTTTCTTCCAACAAGACATGAACATGACTTGTTCTTTTTATTATGCGCGAAGCCCGCCCCATCGGGGCAGCTCTGAATCTCTTCCACTGGGATCCCTGATTGACAAACACTTCCGCGATGTAAAGGTTATCCACATCGATATCAGGGACCTTCTGCTGAGCGTTGGCCATGGCCGATTGCAGAACTTTGCCGACAATCACGCTGGCCTTCTTTTTCCTCGAGAAATGAAGGATCGTCAATGCTTCTCCCACGTACCTCTCTCTGATCAAATCAGCGACCAACCGGCACTTTTGAGGAGATATCCGCACATGCTTGGCAACAGCCTGGGCAACCGGTTTTTTCTTGTCCGTCTTCATTTTTATTTTTTCATCCTGACAGTGCGCATTGTTTTTGATGTGTGACCTTTAAAGGTCCTCGTTGGAGAAAATTCACCGAGTTTATGTCCAACCATGTTTTCAGTGACGAAAACAGGAATGAATTTCTTTCCATTGTGGACGGCAATCGTCAAACCAACCATCTCCGGAATGACCGTCGAACGGCGTGACCATGTTTTGATCACCTGTCTTTTTTCTTTTTGAGGGCCCATTGCTTCGATCTTCTTCAAAAGCTTTTCATCAATATAAGGTCCCTTTTTTGTGGATCTGGACATGATTACTTACTCCTTCTCCTGACTATAAACGACTGCGTCCTCTTGTTTCTTCTTGTCTTGTAACCTTTGGTTGGAATTCCGGTCGGTGAAACTGGATTTCTGCCGCCCTTGGCCTTCCCTTCTCCTCCTCCATGGGGATGATCGATAGGATTCATGGCTGTGCCTCGAACCGTGGGGCGCCGCCCCTTCCAGCGGTTCCGGCCTGCTTTTCCAATGGAGATATTCTGATGATCGGCATTGCTCACCTGACCGACCGTCGCATAGCAGTCCAGATGGATTTTTCTGATCTCTGACGAAGGCATCCGGATTTGGGCGTAATTGCCCTCTTTGGCCAGAACCTGGGCGCTCGATCCGGCGGATCTCACCAACTGCCCGCCCTTGTTCCTCCTCATCTCGATGTTGTGAATGACCGTGCCTAAAGGAATAAACCGGAGAGGCATTGCATTTCCGGGAAGGATGTCCACCTGTTTGGTTGAAGTGACTACCGCCTGCGAGACCTTCAAATTCATGGGAGCCAAGATGTATCGTCTTTCCCCATCCTGGTATTTGACTAATGAAATGAAGGCCGAACGGTTGGGATCATATTCAATCGTCTCGACCTTGCCAGGGATATCGATCTTGTCTCTTTTGAAATCAATTATGCGATAAAGTCTTTTATGTCCTCCCCCGCGGTGGCGGATGGAAATTCTTCCCTGGGAATTCCGACCGCCTGATTTCTTCAGAGGTTCGGTTAAAGGTTTAAACGGCTTAGTGGTGGTCAACTCCTCATAAGTCAGACCCGTCCTCTGCCGCAAGCTCGAAGTTGTCGGTTTATAAACTTTGATACCCATTTCACACAGCCTCAAAGTATTCAATCATTTTTTCGCCTTCTTTGAGTTTCACGTAGGCTTTCTTCCAGTCTTTGGTCCTGCCTTGGTTGCGTCCGACTCTGCGCATTTTCCCATGCTGTTTCAAGACACGCACACTTTCAATTTTCACATTGAAAAGGCGTTCGACGGCTTCTTTGATCTCCAATTTGTTCGCTCTGGCCTGGACTTCAAAGCAGATTTCACGGTTTTTTTCTTTCATGACGGTGCTTTTTTCCGTGATCACCGGCCTCAAGATGATTTTATAGGGATCCTTTATCACTTTAACTTCTCCGTTAATGAATCAAACGCTCTCTTAGTCAAGACAAGCCATTTGTAGTTCAAAACGTCATAGACATTGACCTGTGCGGTATGAACGGTTTTCACCTTAGGGATATTCCTGGTGGAGAGAAAAAGGTTTTTGTTCTCTCTGTCGTCGACAAAAAGAGCGGAGTCAAGCTTTAAATTCTGAATGATAGCTAAAGCCTCTTTGGTTTTGGGCTCCTTCAATTTAAGACCGTCGACAACCAGTAGATGTTCCTCGGCCAACTTCATGGACAGGGCTGATTTCATGGCGCTTTTCTTAGCTTTCTTGGGCATACTGTAGCTGTAGTCTCGGGGTTGAGGACCGAAGCTGGTTCCTCCTCCCTTCCACAGCGGTGAACGGATACTTCCTGCTCTAGCCCGTCCGGTGCCCTTTTGCCGCCAAGGCTTGCGGCCTCCACCTCGCACCTCTCCTCTTGTCTTGGTAGCCGCCGTTCCCTGTCTCTGGTTGGCTCTGAAGTTGATAACGGATTCATAAAGAAGGTGTTCCTTCACCGGAACGGCGTAAATATCGTCAGGAGCCTTGAACTCCTTAACCTTTTTTCCGCTTGAATCAATCAATTGAACGGTTGGCATTTTTTACTCTTCTTTTCCCTTAGAGGGAGTTGTTTTCTCAAACTTTATTTTTTTGATCAGCACATAGCCTCCGGTCGCTCCGGGAACCGCGCCTTTAACGACCAGAAGATTCTTTTCCTTGTTTGCTTCGACGACTGTCAGATTCTTGACAGTGACTCTTGAATGCCCCAAATGCCCAGGAAGCTTCTTTCCTTTAACCACTCGCGAAGGATAGGCAGAGGCTCCTATAGATCCCGGCCTTCTGTGAAACATAGAACCATGGGTCGCCTTGCCTCCTTTGAAGCCCCAGCGTTTCATAACGCCCGCAAATCCTTTTCCCTTGCTCAGGCCCACCACATCGACCTTTTCTCCGGCTTCAAAAATATCCACATAGAACAAATCGCCCTCTTTAACTTCGACCTCAGGGGCGTACTGAAATTCCCGAAGAGTTTTAACAGGTGGAATACCCGCCTTGTTGAAATGCCCTGTCATGGGCTTATTCATCTTTTTATTGGTTTTATCATCCATCAAACCGACTTGGACGGTGGAATATCCGTCTTTTTCCCGGCTCTTTTTTTGGAGGACAGTGCAGGGTCCTGCTGTGAGGACAGTCACGGGGATGACGTTTCCATGTTCATCGAACGTCTGGGTCATCCCGATTTTTTTCCCGATGAGTCCCTCAATCATGATCATTCTCCTGTCGCACCGAAGGCCTGGATTTCCACATCTATGCCAGCGGGAAGATCCAGCTTCTGAAGCTCCTCTATTGTATCGTTGTTGTACTCACCGATATCGATCAGTCTTTTGTGGATCCGCATCTCAAAATGTTCTCTTGATTTCTTATCCACGTGAGGAGAACGGAGAACGCAGAAACGGTGGATTCGAGTTGGAAGAGGAATGGGACCGGAAATTTTCGCCCCCGTCCTTTTCGCCTTGATGACGATATCCTTCACTGACTGATCGAGCAGTCGATGGTCAAATGATTGAAGCCTGATTCTTATTTTCTCCATTTTCTATTCCTCGTTCTTTCTCATCTCCTAAAAAATCCCTCGCGGAGGTAATTATTGGGATGGTTCGACCGTATACCGGCCGCGCCGTCCCTACTCTAAAATCTCCGTTACCGTCCCTGCTCCGACCGTC